>JAFDAR010000003.1 GCA_019313735.1 Deltaproteobacteria bacterium
AGGATCTGCGGATCCTGGTACTACAGGTGGACACTCGGATACAAGCGGACGCCGCATGATCTCAGACATAGGGTGTGAGGACTGCTGTGGAGTTATGTGGCAATGGCTCAGAGAGCAGACATATAGAGTGGATGGACTGCCGGACACCGGAGACCCTTCCTGGTCATGGTATGACCTGCCGGGTGCAAAAGGATCTCTATATAGACAGGGCTCTTATGGTGACGTCAAGCTGCTTGCGGGTGCGTACTGGACTCACGGGGCGTATTCCGGGTCGCGGTCTCGTTCTTCGAGTTACTGTCGCTGGGATACGAATACGAGTCTCGGCGGGCGCGGTCGGAGCCCAAAATTGTAAAACGCAACACGCAAAATTTTCAGGCTGATGAGTTATTAGCTGCTTGCAGGTGCGAACTGGAATAACGGGACGTATTCCGGGTAGGAATTGGCTAAACTCCTGGCTGAATTCATTGGCCTTCCTGAAAAGGAAAACACAAAACGGAGGACAGGCGGAGTTAGTAGGGGAAGCTGAAAGTTCTGCCTGCACACACAAAAAATGAAAAGACACGGGAATTTATTTCAAGAGATTGTCAAAGCTGAAAATATATATTTGGCTTATCTCAAAGCCAGGAAGGGTAAAAGGTGGCAAAGAAAAATCCAGGATTTTGAAAAGAATCTTGATGACAACATCGATAGGATACGAAAGGGCTTGATTGATAAGTCTTTTCATACATCGGAATACAAAAGAAAAAGGATATATGAACCAAAAGAAAGAGAAATATTTATCTTGCCCTTTGCTCCTGACAGAATAGTTCAACATGCGCTTATGAATATCATTGAACCGATTTGGGATAAATTAATGATATATCACAGCTATGCATGCAGAGTCGGCAAGGGTATCCATGCCGGAAGTAAAAAGACAATGGAATACGTGAGACGGAATAAATATTGTCTTAAATGTGACATCTCCAAATTCTATCCTTCCGTAGATCACGACATTCTTTATGAGATACTTCTCCGAAAACTAAAATGCGCTGATACGCTATGGCTTATTAAAAATATTATTTATAGCCACCCGGATGGCAAAAATATTCCTATAGGTAATTACACAAGCCAGTGGTTCGGGAATATATATCTTAATGAGCTTGATACGCACGTTAAACACGAACTGAAGTGTAAGGATTATATCAGGTATTGCGATGATTTCTGCCTTTTCCATAACGATAAAACGGTTCTGGGTGCGGCAGCAAAAAACATTGAAATGTTTCTCTTAAAACGCTTAAAACTCAAGATGTCAAAATGCGACTTATTTCCCGTGTCTCATGGTGTGGATTTTTTAGGGTATCGCCATTTTCGCAAGTATATACTGCTCAGGAAGAGCACTGCAAAACGAGTCAAAAAGAGGTTGGCCAAGCTACCATGTATGCTCGAAGAGGGTAAGATAAACAGTGAGCAATTCAGATCCTCAGTCGCTTCTACCTGGGGATGGCTGAAATGGGCTAATACGTATAATTTTCAATTAGCTGTAAAGATGAATAACCTGCAGGAAATGGTAAATGCGACCTGAGATTAAACGGTTCTCTGATTTTGCGGAAGAGGAAGGCCCCCTTGAAGGTGCTAAGGTCAAGATTGACTCGATCCTTAATCAGGAGATTTTTGTTACCGGATATAAAGTCAAAAAGAGTAAATACTCAAAAAAGGGTTCGGGCCAATGCTTAACCGTACAATTTGAAACAGAAGAGGAGGGGAAAAAGATATTTTTTACCGGATCAAGCGTGCTCTTAGACCAGGTTGAAAAATATGGCAGTGAAATACCCTTTATGGCTGTAATAAAAAAGATAGACAGATATTATACTTTTTCATGAGGAGGGATAAGTCAATGAAAGGATTTCCAAAAACTCTGAGTACAAAAGAGGATTATCTGTATTGCAAAGCACACTTCCCAAAAGAGCGATGGCAACCGGAATTTCAGCAACTATTGGATGAACGGTTTGATTGGCTGAACACTGGAAAGCTAAAAGCAGATGAGACCGGGCTTGATGATAAAACTCACAGGGTTGTAAACGTTGAGGATGAGAGAGAAAAGACTGTAGAGAAATATCAGCAGGAATATGGCGAGGATAGTAATGCAAAGCTATTTCGATTGGGGTTTACTGTAGACGAAGTAGGCGAATTAATCAACCCTCAAATTGAGGTCAGAAAAACCGTTGAACCCCTGAACCCTGAACCCTGAACAGGAGCGAAGCGAACAATGGCCTATTGCACACCCGACGACCTGCAAAAATTACTGCCCGAGACGGTATTGATCCGGCTGACCGATGACACCGGCGCGGGGGTTATTGATGAGACCAGGGCTTCCGAGGCGATTGCATCGTCCGCGGAGGAGATCGATGCCTATATCGGCGGCCGCGTGAAGCTGCCTATTGCAGGGACAGCGCCGCCGATATTGGGCAAGATCAACGTCGATATCGCAGTCTATAACCTGTATTCGCGGGTCAAAGAAGAGATCCCCCAGACACGAGCCGACCGGTATAAAAACGCGGTTCGGCTCCTGGAAAAAATCTCGAAAGGGGAAATATCAACGGGTCTGCAGCCCCCGCCGGACCCGCCCGCTGCAGGAGAATATGATGGAGCGGGCCAGGTGGACGCGAGGACGAAGATATTCGATGCCGCCACTATGGAGAAATACTGATGCACGAATTTGAACAGTTGGAAGACGCTGTTATCCTGGCGCTTGAGCCCCTGCAGGCCGGGGGTCTCAAAACACTGGAAACCTATTCGGGACAATTGGATGTCGAGGATATCGAGGCGGTGACATTTCAATTTCCGTGTATATATGTCGTGGTTCCGGATTTGTCTCTGATCGATGTGAATCGCTATGACAAATATCAGATGGAATTAATGCTGATTGTCGGAGACCGCAATGTCAGGGGCAGCGCGGCCGCGGCCAGGGGTGACGTATCCAGCCCCGGCATATATGCCCTGCTCGAAGCAGCGAGAGCCAGGCTGCACAGGCAACAAATATTGAACGGATGGGCGCGATTGACTTTGAAAAGTGAAGGCTCTCTGGTGTACGCGCCGGAGGCGAGCATATGTCTCTACACGGCCGCGTATGAAACGCGAACAGTCAAATGAAAAGGAGGACAAATTATGTTTCCTGAAAATCCAAGCACCGAATTATACACATTAGGCAAGGGTATTTTGTCGATCGCCGAATGGTCGGGAGGAGTCCCAGGGGAATACCGGGATGTGGGAAATTGCCCGAAATTCGAGGCGGAGATCTCTGTTGAGAGGCTGCCGCATTACAGTTCACGCTCCGGCGCCAAAACAAAAGACAAGAGCGCAACGATCGAACGCGGCTATAACATTAATTTCGATCTGGATGAAAAATCCGCCAAAAACCTGGCCATGTTTCTGATGGGCGAACAGGACGGCAACACGATTCATGCCCTGACAAAGACCGACAGGGAATATGCCGCAAAATTCAAGGCGGACAATCCGGAGGGGCCGAATGATATATGGGAATTCTGGAGATGCCAGATATCTCCCGCAGGCGCGGTTTCGCTTATTGGCGAGGAGTGGTTGAACATGTCATACGCGGGCGAGGGTCTCTCCGATGTGTCCAATCATGCGGATTCGCCATTTTTTGACGTGACCGGCACTACCACGACAACTACCACGACAACCACTACCACAACGAGTTAACGGAGGAACTATGCGAAAACAGAAGACGATCAAAATAGACGAAAGAGAAATCACCGTCAAAGAACTGCGTGTCAAAGACATCCGCGATATTATTGCAAAGAGCGACAATCTTGTTGGCGGTGAGCTGGACCAGATAAAGGATCTGCTTCCCCTGGCGACCGACCTCGCCTCCTCCGAGATCGAGGATATGGCGCCGTCCGAACTCCGGACAATCTGGGACGCCTTCAGGGAGGTCAACGCGGTTTTTTTCGACCTGGTGGCAAAGACGGGGATCGTGGAGCTTCTCAAAACCTCGGTCCTGAAGGACTTGACTGCGCTCTTTGCCACCTTATCGGAGCAGGCCACAGAAACCCCTGGGAATACGGATACTCTTTCTTCCTGACGGCTTTTGACGAGACGACAAAAATAGAATCAGATCGTCTGAAACAGACGGCAATCTCCATCCGGATCGGCATGCATGCCGATCAGAAAACCTGGCAGGAATATCTGAAAGATGGCACGCAAAAGCGAAACATTAGAACTCGTTATCCGCGCAAAAGAAACCGCAAGTAAGGATATCAAAAAATTAAATAAGGCGTTTTCGGTTACCCGAAAGCGGATCACGAGCCTGCGGAAAACAGTCCTCAACCTGAAGTCCGCATTTGCCGGTCTGGCCATAGGATATATGGTCAAAAACCTGGTCAGTGCGTCAAATGAGCAGGCCAAAGCGGTTAAGGGCCTCAATACCGCCCTGAAATCAATGGGCAGGTATACCCCCGAGTTATCGAAAAACCTGCAGGACGTTGCCTCCGCCCTGCAGGGAGTTACCAATTTCGGCGACGAAGCTACCATTGCCGGACAAAAATTTTTAGTCACCTACCGGGGCATCACTGACGATCTCCTGCCGCGGTCTACAAAAGCTATGCTTGATCTTGGGGCCCTAATGGGCGGAGACACCACGCAGGCGGCCAATCTGCTTGGCAAGGCCAGCAGGGGTATGACCGGCGAGCTGATCAGGTCCGGGATTACGGTGGATGCGAATGTTTATAAAACGCAAGGCTATCTCGGTGTCCTGAAAGCTATTGAATCACAGTCACGCGGCCAGGCCGAGGCCATGCGCAGGGCGACCGGCCCCTGGATCGCCATCGGCATGGCCATAGGAGATGTTAAGGAAAAACTCGGGGATATGCTCAAGCTTACCTTTGGCCGGTTCGGGGACGACCTGCTGGATGTAATCGATCAGATTGATGCCAAAATCAAGCAGTTCAAAAAAAGCGCCGATTTCAAGGACTGGGTGGAAAATACCCGGGACAGGATTCAGCGTTTTCTTGAGGATACCCTGATGAACGTCGCTGTTTTTTATGACGCGATCCAGCCGATCCTCCACAACATAAAAGTCGTTTTGTCCTCTATCTGGGACACGTTCAAGGAGATGCCTGACTGGGCCAAGGAGGTCGGATTAGTTGTGGCTATTCTTGGCGGCAAAAAGGTCGCTGGCGCAATTGCCGGACTCCTGTGGGGAATAAGCGAAGTTAAAACCCACCTAAAAATATTCAAGGCGTTGCTTGATAAAAAAATCAGTTGGAAAGATTTTCTCGCATGGCAGAATTTCCAGATAACGACCGATCAGATATTAGCGCAAATCGATCAGGTAGAACAAAGAGTCGGCCATTTTTTCCGTGGCAAAATAATCATGCCGGTCAAGGATTTCTGGAAGGAATTTTCCGCGGCAAAGACCGCGGCTGAAAAAGTCAGGATTTTAACGCAGTATCTGAGGCAACTGCGGGAGGAACGGGCCAAACAGGCCGCAGGGGCAGAGGCCCCGGCAGCCCCCGCCCCCCCCGTTCCCACGGCCACGGACGCGGCCAAAACCAAATCACACCTGGCCCGTCTCATCGCCTCCACAAAAACGGCCCTGCTCATCCTGGCAAACACATATAAGGACGGAGAGGTCAGCCTGCAGCAGTATTTCGACCGCCGCAGGGAACTCATTGAAACGCAGTATGCCGAAGAAATCGCGGCAATGAAAGCCGCGGCCGCGGCAGAACCTGACCCATCAAAAAAACTTGTCATTGAAGACCGGATATTCGCGAAAGAAGAGGAGCACAAACGCACGCTCATCGATCTGACCCGTCAGCAGATAGAGGTTGAAGCCGCGCTGGCCCAAAAGAAGATAGAGATCGATCAGGCAATGGCAGATCTCCGTCAGAGGGCGGAGAGCGAAAAAGGCGGGGGCCTGCTGCAGGCCGGGTTCGACAAAGAATTGGCCGAGATGGACGCCCGCCACGTCGAGGAACTCCAGGGATTTAAGGATATGCTCGACAACAAACTCGCGGCTGAGACGGGATACATGGATGAGGCGGCGGCCCTGCGTGATGTTCAAAGGATGCAGCAACTTGAAAAGGAAAAGCTCCTTGCCGATCAGGAACGAAGAATTTGGGATGCCAAGCTTGAGAATGCGCAGACCGTTGCCGGGGGCATGGCCGACATATTCGATAATCTCTATGAATTGACCGGCAAAAAACATAAGGAATTTTTCTATCTGGCCAAAGCGGCCGCGCTGGCCGAGGCTATCATGAATACGGCCCAGGGCGTTACCAAGGCCTTAGCCCAGGGGGGCATTATGGGGCCGGTCATGGCCGCTGTGGTGGCAGCGGCGGGAGCCGTGCAAATCGCCACAATAACCGCACAGAAACTGGCCGCGGGCGGGAAAATCCGGGGCAGTTCGCCATCGGACACCGCTGATAATGTGCCTATCATGGCAACTGCCGGCGAATACGTGCAGCCCGTGAAAACCGTGCAATATTACGGCTCCCGGGTGATGGAGGCCATGCGGAAACGGATGATACCGAAAGAATTGTTTGCGGGCCTGACCCTGCCGGATTTTACAATACCGCGGCCCATGTATGCGTTTGCCGCCGGTGGCCAAATACCAGCGCAGCCGGCGGCACATCGCCCTGAGGGGCGAGATGGCGATATTAATATCATCAATGTAACTGACCCGCGGGACCTGGATTCTTATCTGGCCACCGCCGCGGGCGAGAACGCTATCCTGAATGTCCTGTCCTCCAGGGCTTCCGCGGTCAGGAGGATCTTGAGATAACATGCTAACTATTGCCGATTACCTACTTATATCTCCCGACTGGGGAGAGCCGATCTCTTATAGCAGGCGCTGGCAAACCGCCATTCAAAACGTCATTACCGGAGCGGAAAAACGAGCTGCCCTGTTTACCTGGCCGAGACGATCTCTTTCCTATATCTTGCAGGCCATGAGCGCCGCCGAATCGAATTACGTGAAAAGAAAACTCTTTAAAAATTTGCACAATATCTGGGGCATCCCTTTCTGGCAGGATCGTACCACATTGAGCGTACAGGCCGATGCGGGGCAAGCAATCCTGCAAGTGGGATCGACCGAGAACCGGAATTTTGAAATAGGCGCTCCGTATATTATCCAGGAAAGCGAAGCATCATATGAAACGGGAGAGATTTCTGATCTGACGGCCACGCAAATTACTGTAAAGAGTAATCTCAATAACACATGGGCAGCCGGGACAGACGTCTATCCTGTTCTGCAGGCCAGGCTTCAGCCGACCCAAAAATTGGGTATGATCACCGCCGGAATCGGAGATATCCGGATTGAAGCGAAAGAGGCGTTTGATTCAGGGATAACGCGATATATCGGCGATGCATCTGATTTCGATACATACAAAGGGATTCCGGTGTTTGGGATAGAGCCGGATCTTGCGGATGGCGTAGTTCAGGGGTTTTCTCATCCATACAAACTGCTGCAGTTTTTTGGATCGGAATATTTACATTCGAACACCCTCGAAACCGGTTTCAGGATAAGCGCAAAATTCTTCGAAACAGGGAAAGCGCCGATTTGGGATGTCCTGGATTTTTTTGATGCCATGATGGGGCGACATGGTCATTTCTGGTTTCCGTCATGGCAATCGGACATCGTTGTAACGGGGGCGATTGCGGCTACAGATACGCAGCTCACGATCGAGGATATCGACTATGATTCCTACTGGGCAAACCCATATGTGGGCAGATATATATATCTGCTCTTTCCTGATGGGATCGGGGTATGCCGCAGGATAATGGGACATCCTTCCGATACGGTTATCACACTGGAGGAAGCCGTGGGTAAAGCATGTTCCGCCGACGAGCTGGATTCTCTGCTCGTATCGTTTTTACATCTGTCCAGATTTGATGCGGACGAAATAAAAACTGAATATATAAGCGAGGATTTGGGGGAGATAAAGGTCCGGGCCAAAACTATTTATTCCGAAGCTGCTGAAACAGTTGCGACCACCACTACCACTACCACCACATCTTCATCAACGAGCTCAAGCTCCTCAACGGCCTCAACCACGAGCTCAAGCTCGACGACCTCAACAACGGCTTAATTTTGAATTGATAACCGATAACCGATGACCAATAACTATGAAATCCGCAACTCAGGACTACATCGACAAAGAAGAGGCCGCTGAACGCAAACCGGTGGAATTATACCATTTGTGGCGGGAAGACGGCTCTGAACACTGGTATTATACCAGCGGCGATGTCCTGGTGACATATGATACGCATGACTACGTCCCCGCAACTTTGAGGCGGACGTCGGTAAATTATCAGGCTGAAATAGATGTCACGTCCATGAAAATCACCACCGCTTTCGTTGAGACGCCGGTCCTGGAATTTATAGCGGTTAATCCCATTGAAATCCTGTGGGTGTCCGTTATGAAGCTGTTCCGGGATCAAGATCCTCTGGAAGAATCAGTTATTTTTGTAGGACAGATTAAAAATGTTTCATTTAAAGGGGCGCAGGCTACGATTGATTGTGTAGGGTTTGAACAGTTTTTAAAAGAACCCGTCCCTGTTTATCGATATCAGTTAACATGCAACAACTCTCTTTTTGACGCGAATTGCGGAAAACTGAAAGCAGACTACAAGGTAACTGAAACCGTTTTCGTGAATGACGCGAAAACAAAATTAACAGGAGCATTATTCGGGGATAAAGAGGGTGGATATTTTACTGGCGGAGAAGCTGTATTCGGACATCAATCCGTTTCTATTGTTGCGCATGTCGGCGCGGAAATAACCTTAACGCATAAGATGCAGGGCATCACAGATTCCGATTCAGTGGACGTTTACCCCGGTTGTGACGGGCGCGCCGAAACGTGCAGGGATAAATACGACAATATATTAAATTTTTTCGGATTCCCGTTTATCCCTCTGGAAAATCCGGCGATGAGGGTAACATGGTAAATCAAGCGTATTTTGAAAATACTGAACGACAAAATCAACTTAAAAAAATTCTTGATGAATGGTTAAACACGCCTTTCCGGCATCATTGCGGAGTAAAAGGAAAGGGATGTGATTGCATTCATTTTGTTGCCCGGGTTTTTGAGGAGATGGGGATCTTGAGTTGGCGAAAAGGTTTGATTGATTCGTATCCCCGGGACTGGCATCTGCACAACACGAGAGAAAGGCTTTCAGAAGGGATTGAAAAAGAGCTTAAGGTCAAAAAAATTAATTTAAGCGAGCTTAAAAACGGGGATATCCTCCTGTCCCATTATGGCAGGGCCGCCTCTCATGCGGCTATATTTTTCGGGGATTACGTCTATCAATCCATTGCGCCTATAGGCGTCTGCAAGACCCCTGCGTCCGACAGGGCGTTCAGGCGTCAAATGAAATTTGCATACAGGATAATGAAATGAGTATAGGCTCTATAATCGGCGGTGTTGTGGGTGGTGTTATCGGGTTTGTCGTATCTTGTGGCAATCCGATGGGGGCAGCGATTGGCGCCGGTATCGGGTTTGGCCTGGGCATGGTTATTGATCCTATTACTCCGGACGTCACCAATTCTGCCGGCATCCCGAATCCTGAAAAAACCGTAATGCAGTCAACGACAGGAAGTCCCATCCCCGATCTTGCGGGCGCAGCGAAAATTACAGGACATCTTTTGTGCTTTGGCAAAGAAAAAAATGTCGCTCAGTACTCCGATCCTCCGGGTGGAGGAAAAGGAGGCGGCTCTGATCCGGAGCCGCAACTCACGGGATATAAATATTACATGTCCTGGGCGCTCGGTATTTGTATGGGGCCCGTAGATGTGCTCTGCGCGATATTCAAAAACGACGAGATTGTCTGGGAGGGCGCGCTTTCGTGCCCGGCTTCAGGGGGGGAAGAGACGATTGCGATTCCCGGTGTCGGCGCTTGTGTTTTTTATTTTGGCACAAACGACCATTCTCAAAATTCCAAAGTGGGAGAGATTATCGGGGATTCGACATTAAATGCGCCTCTTCGGAATATGTGCTGGTGTTTCATGGATGATTGCTACATCGGCGAATATAACAGGACGCCGACGTTCTCTTTTGTTGTAAAAAAACAGCCCGAGAATGCTTTTTCGTCGAGGTGTGAAATCCAGCAATATGACTGCAATCCTGCTCATGTATTATGGTATATATTGCATAATCTAATAGGGTTGCCTGAGGAATGGCTGCATGCGGATGACTTTAGCGCCCTGGCAGGTGCGCTGGCGGATGAAGGGCGGGGCATAAGTGTTTTGTTCGACAGGCAGCAAAGCGCTTTAACGTATATGCAAATGATTTTTTCGCATATTGACGGGATAATTCGATATGGCTCAGATGGGAAATTTCATCCTAAATTAATTCGAGGTGATTATAATGTCGATGATTTGCCCCTGCTTGACGAAACCGCTATGTTGGATGATCCGACGTTTACGCGGAAAAGCTGGATAGACACGATCAATGAGATGAAAGTGCAGTATACTGAAATTGTCGGTGTGAGCAGAGCTTCTCTTTGGGGGGCGGGATATAATAATCATGGAGAGCTTTGTTTGGGACACACTGATCAAAAGATAGTTTTTACTCAGGGACAGTCTGTCGGGGAGTATGTTAGTTGTGGTTTTAGCGCTACTCTACTAATTGATAATTTTGGGACTTTGTGGGTTGTTGGTAGTAATACCTACGGTCAGTTAGGTTTGGGGGATACCAGTTCCAGGCATGTTCTTACAAAAGTGAATACAGACACCTGGAAGCGCGCTAAAATGGGTTTTGAAGTATCTTTGGCTGTTAGAGCTGATAGTTCTCTTTGGGGTGCGGGGAGAAACCACTACGGAGAGTTGGGTTTAGGAGACAAGAGCCAAAGAAACTCTTTAACTTTTATAGGTGGGGGCTGGCAAGATGTTCATTGTGGGAGTATGCATAGTGCGGCTATTAGGAGGGATGGGACTTTAAAGGTTGTCGGAGCAAATAGCTGGGGGCAACTTGGTTTAGGGGATACTCAAGAGAGGCTTACTTTTGCTTCGGTGGGACCGGATTTTATAGACGTTGCGTGTGGGTATACACATACTGTGGCAATTCAATTAGGTGGGAACATTTTATCTACAGGGACCAATAACTGGGGTCAGTTAGGCTTAGGAGACACTGATTCCAGAAATTCTTTTACTTTGATGGGGCAAGATTGGCAAAGTGTTAGTTGTGGTAATAGCCATACTATGGCAATTCAGTCTGATGGGACTCTCTGGGGGACAGGGTATAATGCAGAGGGACAGCTTGGTCTGGGAGACGACAATCCTAGGAATGTTTTAACTCAAGTAAATCAAGAGATTTGGACGTATGTTGAGTGCGGTAATAATTATACTATGGCCATTAAAAAAGACGGCACTCTTTGGGCTACGGGGTATAATTCATTCGGCCAACTTGGTTTAGGAGACACTGATACGAGGTATGTTTTCACTCAAGTAGGGGAAGATACTTGGAAAAGTATATCGTGTGGAAATCGTAATAGTGTAGGATTTAAAGATTAAAATGGCTATAGATTTTAAAAATTCGATGGCGAGTCCTTATGCAATAGATATCGGGAATTTATCGACCCAGGGCAGGATTGTTTCAAAAACCATCAAACTGGCCTCTTTTACCACAAACGAAAACGCTGTTTGGGCGGCAAGGCGCCAACTCCAAAAGGAATCATATCCGTTAGCCTTAATTTCTATCCCGGTTAACCGGAACCTTTTCCGTCTGGAAGTGGGGGACTGCTTTAAGTTTTCGTACGAAAAATATGACATCTCGAATATGATTTGCCGGGTGGTGCAGATAGCGGAAGAAAGCCTTAGCTCCGAAACAATAACAATCCATGCGGTGGAGGATGTATTTGCTGTAACATCAACCATCACAGGCGGCGGGGGCGGGGTCAGCCCCGAGCCGCCTGTCCATGACCCACCCGGACCTTTAAAATTCATAAAAATTATCGAAGAGTCCTATGCCGGCGTCGAATCTGAAAATACCGTGCTGATACCCGTAGCGGGCAGGAATGCCCTCGTTGAATTGGGCTTTGCCCTGTACATGAGCATAGATGACGGGGAATCATATGATCTTATTGATTATTATCCCTCTCTGATGCCCAGAGGGACCCTGGTGGGCGCGTATCCTAAAGATACACATACCATTGACGATGAAGTTGGGATCACTGTCGATTTTGACTTTTCCGAAGACGTTGACAACCTCGAAACCACGACTTTTGCAAATATTTTGGCCGCACATAAAAATACAGCGATATTGGGAAACGAAATCCTGTCAATTCAAAGCATTACGCCGGATGTGGATAATAAATATATTCTTGAAACAATAATTAGAGGACGATTCGGCGCCCAAAAACAAAGCCATGCGGCGGGGACTGTTTTTTGGTTTCTGGATCATAATTTAAAAACAGCAATCGGGAAGGAAATAATTCCGGGTATTAATCGAAAATTTAAGCTGGTTCCGTATGATTCATTTAAAGTCGGGGATATCTCAGTTGTCGAGGTGATTTCGTTTGACATAACGGGCGTGACGAAAACCCCGTACAGTGTAACAAACCTGACCGCCAACGATGGAAATTATGTGTCTCAATATACTGCTGATATTGTTTTGGAATGGGATTATCGATACAGAGGAGTCGGGGCGGGGATAGGAGTTCCGGGAGAGGTCCTGCCTGAAACAGATAAGGATGGATTGTTCAGGATAGAAGTCTGGGTGTCAGGCTCAAAAGCGCGAGATACAGACGGTATCACAGCAGCGACGTGGACTTATACGCAAGCGATGAACGAAGCGGATAATGGGGCATTGGCAGATGTGGCGCAGTTTAAAGTTTTCAATTATATTGAAACAGAGGGCATTATATACGAATCTGAAGAAACGGAAGTAACATGCAGATTTGAATCTTGAATTTTGAATTTTGAATTAAGCATTTAAAATTAAGCATTTAAAATTGGAGCGAAGCGACAGAAAGGTATAAATTATGACAACGGATAAATACGATCTCCACACGATTGATTATAGCGTACAGGGGTGGGACGCTATAATGAAAACGGATATGGAAAAACTGGATGCTATGGTTCACGACAGGCTCCTTGGAACGCTGGGGGAAACCGTTGCCGCGTATAAGGCCGTTTGTATCCCGCGCGGAGAAACGAAATATTTTAAAGCGCTGTCAAACAGATCTAAGCAACCGGCGCTGGGTTTAACAATTGAATCGGGGGTACTCGACGATGCCATAAGAATACAGCGAGTTGGGCCTATAACCGACACGGGCTGGTCGTGGAGCGTGGGCAGACCTGTATATCTCTCCGGGGAGACGGCGGGCGAGTTGACCCAGGTCGCCCCTCCTGTTGGGAGGCAGATCATGGGCATTGCGTCTGCGGCGGATACGATCATTTTATATGGGGCCATCGGATTGGAATCCCTGGCATCGACTACTACGACCACCACCACCACCACAACAACAACATAAAGGAGGAGTTGATATGTCCAAAATTGCGATTTTAACTAATTTTATGGAGTTTTTGCCGGGATATTCATTGACCGGAATAGTAAAGGACCAGGCCCGAATGCTGACGAGGCACGGCCATGAGGCGCATTTATTTGTCAATGATCAGTACAACGGAGAAACATTCTCGGAGGATGTCATTCTCGAAAAGAAAATCCCGTTTGCGCATCTAACGGATTATGCGAGCAGGAACGATATATCAGCGGATCATAAAATGATAGTCAACAGGACCGCCGCCATGCTCCGGAAGGAGCTCGCTGATTTTGATTATGCATTTACGCATGATTTCGTTTTTACCGGATGGTTTTTGCCCTATGGTCTCGGTTGTATCGAGGCATCGAAAGACCTGCCTGATTTGCGCTGGTTGCACTGGATACATTCCGTTCCCACCCGCATGAGTGATTGGTGGACTATCAGGGAATATGGCCCTGCACATAAAATCGTATATCCCAATGCGCATGATATTATTCTCGTAGCCGAACAATACCGCGGCCATATCGACAATGTCAGGGCGATTCACCACATCAAGGATTTACGGTCATGGTTTGATTTTTCAGCGGAAACCTGCGAGTTGATCGACCGCCTTCCGGGAATAATGCAAGCTGATATCGTCCAATGTCTCCCTGCGTCGGTTGACAGGCTGGCAGCCAAACGCGTCCGAGAAGTGATTTCAATTTTTGCGCATCTAAAACGCATGGGACGTTCGGTCTGCCTTGTGATCGCAAACCAGTGGGCCACCGGCCGCCAGCAGAAACAATCCGTGCGGGAATATGTGACCCTGGCATCGCAGGCGGGACTGATTCCGGGCCAGGAGATGGTCTTTACATCCGAAATCAAACAGGAATACGAAGTCGGCATCTCAAAACGTATGATCAGGGAATTATTTCAATGCTCGAACCTTTTTGTCTTCCCGACCCGGGAAGAGTCCTTCGGCCTGGTCGTTCCCGAGGCCGCCCTGGCGGGCGGCGTGCTGTTGGTTCTCAACAAATCCCTGGCCATGCAGCGTGAGGTTTCCGGCGGCACTTCTCTTTATTTTGATTTTGGCGCGTACAATCATCAATTTAATGCGTCCGATGAAGACGCCTATCTCCGGGATATTGCAATAACTATTCTCGGCAGGATGCGGCAGGATGAGTCTATCATGGCCAAGACATTCATGCGGCAGAGATACAATTATGATCATCTCTATAAATACGAATATGCGCCCGTCATGGCGGAGGCAAAGTTGTGGAAGTAAAATATAACGTCATCATTCCGGTGGTGAACCGCAAACTCGCAGCCGCATTGTTAGACAGCATTGCCGCCAATACGGTCATCCCGGACAGTATCCTGATTATCGATAATTCCCTGGCCCCGCGGGCGTTTCCGGTTGATGCCCGATTACCTGTAGAGGTCATAGCCCCTGGAGAACGACTTGGGGTCAATGCCTCCTGGAATCTGGGGATCCGTGAGACCGGCGAGTGTGATTACCTGGCCATTCTGAATGATGATATCGTCCTGGGGAGACATTTTTTTGAAAAAAATATTCATACGTTCCGGGAATATAGCGATTGCGGGGTTTCATGCCCGGGGACGGTTTTTGATATGGCGGATCTGCATGATAATATCCACGGCAGAACCATCCGGATGAAAAAACGGGAGGGATGGGCATTTTCGTTTCAATATTCATTGTTGAAAACAATCCCGCCCATCCCCGCTGATCTGGTCACATTCTGCGGAGACGACTGGTTCTGGAAACATACGCACCTGAAAGGATTCCTTTGGTATAAAGATACCGGCAATATCGTGTATCACAAGGTGGGGGCGGCGGTGAAAGAGCTCGGCGTTCGACCCCATCTGAAACGTGATCGGGCGACATTCAGGAGGATAGCCGGATGAGATTACTATTCTTTTATCTTGCCCACAGAAACGCCGGATATTATCTCGATTTCCTGCTGACAGAGGGATATTACTGGCTGTTGAAGCGCATGGTCGAGACCGGCATCATCGATGAGGTCTCCGTTATTATCGAGTCGGGGCAAAAATTGGACCCGATCGAATATATGGACGGCCTGACTGGCCACGTAGTGGGAGGTATTGAAAATACACCTGTACGGGAAGGTGATATTATCTGGGTGCGCGGCGGGTGGAAGTCATGGTTCCCGCATCTGGAAAAATTGTATAACGAAAAACACTGGCTTCTTTTTTATGCAGCCAATACCGGCCGGGAACGATGGCCGTTCTGGGACGTAATTTTTGATGATTTGAACGGAAAGGACTTTCTGGATGCTGCAGGCAGGGTTCACCTCGATTTCCGGAAGCCGACAAATCCTGAGATATTCCGCCCGATGGATATGGAACGTAAATATGATCTATGTATCGGTGCGAGTCATATCCACGACAAAAAGGGCCAGTGGCGCGGAGTCCAGGCCGCTATAGCGTATCAGCAAATATTCGGCAAAAAGCTTAAATGCATCATGCCCGGAGCGTTTCGCAGGGGTGTGAAAACCAATAATATTATTGCCGACATCAAACAATATCATCTGGATATCGAACTGCCGGGGATGCTCCCCCGGGAGGAACTGGTGCGGATACTGAACGGATCGAAAGTATTTGCCCATCTCGGATCAGGTGGCCAGGGAGACAGGGGCGTCATGGAGGCCATGCGTTGCGGATGCCCGGTTATGATCGGCTTTCCGCGCTATCACGCCCCGTTTACATACGAGACCGATCTCTCTTATGTCACGGCGGATCCGGATCATTTCTCGACGCTGGCTTATGAAATTAATGAACAGATCGAACAATCGACCGAAGAAAAACGGCGCCGGGTCTTTGAATATCATGAAGTGCAGTGCGGGCTGGAAGCGGTCATATTGCCCCGGATGAAACGCCTGTTTTCGTTTTTCCGTAATTATCCACAGACAGATAAAAAGGCATTATGGGAGGAATTTAACGGTGAAGAGAGTTGTGAACTATGAAACCATTAGATGAAATATACAAACCGGGATTTTTCAAAAGGCGGGATTCCCTTTCCTGGAGGGCGCCCATAATATGCGGGCCGGTCATCGAGATATTGCGGCCCAACTCTGTAATAGATGTGGGTTGCGCCATAGGCGACCTGGTGGAATGTTTTCTCGAAAAAGGCCTGGATGCATATGGACTGGAAGGCACGGAAAACGTTATTCCCTGGCTGAAGATACCGCGGAAGAGGCTGTTGTATATAGTTGATCTCCGGACACAGTTTGATCTGCAAAGAAAATTCGATTTGGCTATGTGTTTTGAAGTCCTGGAACATGTAGAACCTGAGCATGCTGATACGCTGGTGAAGAATCTGACCGATATCTCCGACCGGTTATTGATTTCCGCCGCCCCGCCGGGACAGGGAGGCCACTATCACGTTAATTGCCAGCCGATGGCATACTGGAACGAGAAGTTTGGCACACTCGGCTACAGACCGGATGCGGGCGTTGTGGCGAGGATCAGAGACCAGCTCGCCCCCTGGAAACAGAAGCCGGGCGTCAAGGCCATACACCAAAACCTGGCATATTTCGAGAAGCGATAATGATCGATATTACCATGACAGCCACGAGAAGACCTGAATTGATTCGGAAGACGTTAGATACATTTCTATCGAGATTCTTTTTCCGGGCAAATGATTGTCGTCTTATTATCAATGTAGATCCTGTCGGCCGGGATATGCAGTCGTTTGAAATAACGGATTTATGCCGGGAATATTTCCCGAATATTATCTACAGATGCCCGAACAAGCCGGCTTTCTCCAGGGCGTTCAAGTGGGTGTGGAGCCAGGTGACTGCCGATTTTGTGTTTCATCTTGAAGATGACTGGGAGCTTATGCGTCCTGTTGATCTGACGAAGATGATCAAGATTATGGAAAACAATCCCGATCTGGCAATCCTGCGTCTCCCCTGGAAGCCGACGGGTATTGATTCGGCAAAGAACTGGCGATATTTCTTCCCCTGGAACGGCGAGTTTTTCGAATGTCCTAGGGAACTCAGGCGGACAGTGGGTTTCTGCGGCCACCCCTCGCTGATCAGAGGTGAATTTGTCAGGAACACAGTGAAATATATTGATGAAACCAGAAACCCTGAAAAGCAGTTTCACCGCGGCCCTTCGGAGATTATGGCCGAGATCGATAAATGGCGTTATGGCGTGTTCGCCGAACATGATCAACCGCCGGCAATCCGGGACATCGGGCGCGCGTGGATGGTTGAAAACGGCTATAGAAAAGTCGGCAACAAGGCACTTTTTACCCAATGGGAGGAGATATGAAATGCCGGAACTAAGCGTAATTGTACCTTTTTGCAACGAATATCCACAGGTGCTGTTCACGATCCAGAACATCGCGCAGGAGCTTAGAGATCGTGTCGATTTTGAAATCATCGCCATCAACAATTACTGTGATGAGGTTAAAGCTCAGAAACGGGAAGAGGATAAAGGATGCGAGGCCCTGTCGGCCTGCCAAAAAGGAAACCCCTGGCTGAAAATACTGCATTATGACGAAAAATTATCGCACTGGCAGGCGAAAAATATGGGAGTCAGGGAATCTTCAGGGAAACTCCTCTGGTTCTGTGACGCCCATTGCATTGTATCGAGGGACTCTCTATTCCGGATGTATGTATATTATAGAGAACATCACGAGGAACTGAACGGTACTCTTCACCTGCCGCTCACTTACAAAATCCTGGAATGGCATAAGCTTATATATAAGCTGGTGGCCAACCTGAATACCGGAGAGATACATTACTCATTCACGCCGTACCGTCCGGCGGATGCCCCCTACAGGGTGCCCTGCATGTCCACATGTGGGATGATGATAACAAGAGAGCTATACGATTATATGGGCGGCTGGCCAACAGAACTCGGCATCTATGGAGGAGGTGAGAATTTCCTTAATTTCACCCTGGCCGTATTAGGGAAAACAGTCAATATATTCCCTGCGGACCCACTATTCCACCACGGGGAAAAACGCGGATATCACTGGAACGGCGACGATTACACCAGAAACAGAACCATCGCTACATATATGTTCGGAGGGCGGAAGCTGGCGGAAAGTTTCATACAAAACCGGAGAGGAAAACCTGATATTTTACAGAAGATTTTAAACAACGTTCTCGAAAAAACCAGACCGCATAGAGAAATCATACGAGCGAAACAGAAACTCAGCATAGAGGATTGGGTTTCCGATCAGGCGATCAGTGTAAAGGAGGGGCTCCATGAATAGTCCGTTCGCCTACATCGGCGGCAAATCCAAGCCGGGTTTTTGATCAAAAATCAGCGGAAATTTAACCTGGCGATTCAACCCCTCCGAGTCGCACAGGTTTTTTGCGTCTTAAATTTCACACCATAATTTTGTCGCAAACCATTTGCAAAAATTCTCAAACCATTTGCGGAACTATAC
>JAFDAR010000111.1 GCA_019313735.1 Deltaproteobacteria bacterium
TTTGCCAGTCTCCTGTGGTTGGCCCCAGACCATATACATTTATACGTGGAGTCGGATGGGGAAGTATCTCCGGACAATATGGCTCAAGAACTCAAACGGTTATCAGAAGCACCAATTCTTGGGCGGTTTCGTGACCTTATTTCATCTTTAGATGTGGAAACAGGGCTGTGGGACGAAGCTTACTTTGTAGAAACCATAGGTTGAAACAGAACATACCCCTTAGTTGCATAAATAAAATGGCAAAATAAGTTTAAAAGCTACAAATACAGGCTATCTCGTCATTTTTAATGCTTTGGTGGAATCCACTATAGGTGGCATCGCAAAAGCTGGAAAAAACTGCCATTTTATTTACCCTACGGGAAAGCCGAGGATATCGCATCTCCTGCGTTGTCGAGGGTTTGACGGCCCCGCCCGGGCGGGGCAGCTTCACCCTCGACGCCTAAGATCTGTGGCATCCTCGACTTTTGCAACGTTGGGGCATATGCATGCAGAGTGATTGCGAGAAGCGGCGCCCCTTTTGGAGCGCCGCTTCTCGCAATACCTGATGCTTTCGTTAGAGACAAATAAATAATGAAAAGTAATATCGATCACAGTAGACCCCTTTAACGCATATCGGATAGGAGGAAAAGAAAATGGAGCTTTTTGAGGCAATTAACTCACGCATGTCCGTTAGGGGGTTTAAGCCGGACCCGGTTCCCAGGGAGGTTTTGTTTAAACTATTAGGGGTCGCCACTCGTTCGCCTTCCGGTGTAAATTGCCAGCCATGGGAAATTTACATTGTAACTGGTGAAGTCCTGAAAGAACTCAGACAGGCCTATGTGGAGCAATTGCGCCGGGGGATTAAACCGCACCCTGAAATTTATGGCGATTACGAATCGAAGGGTTTGTCACCACCATTGGAAGGTGTTTACAGGGAACGACAGGTCCAGCTTGGAAAACAGTTGTTTCAGGTCCTGGGCATAAAAAAGGGTGATGACAAGAAATTGCAGGAATATTATGAGAAGATGTATCGCTTTTATGATGCACCAGCTGTCCTTATAATCGCTGCGGACGAGAGTCTTCTGCTCTCATTTGTGTCATTTGACATAGGTTTACTAACCCAGACAATAGCTTTAGCCGCGCAAGAGTATGGTTTAGGCACCTGTATTATGCGAGCGATAGTGGACTATCCCGGGCAAGCCAGGGATGTCGTCAGGATTCCTCAATTCAAACGACCAATAATTGGCGTTGCTATAGGTTATCCGGATTGGGATGACCCTATCAATGAACTGAGAACCGAAAGAGAATCCTTGGACAAAATAGTAACTGCGGTCGGTGAAATATGACAGGGGTTCGCTGTTGGATGTTGCTCTCTGTAATAATTACCGAGGCTTTCTGCCCTGACATTATGGATACAATACCAGGTCGCATGGTGCCGGCTGATGAACAGGGGATGAAGGGGGTGTCAGTTTTCTTGGAGGACCAGGTTAAGAAGGAGTATTTTTAATGGCTTTAGACGATGTTAAGGGCATGAACATAGCCCAGGTTATTGAATATTATGGGAAGTCTCCCCAATCCAGGGATCGGACCTTCTTCATGTATTACGACGAAGAGGGCGGGTTTCGGGAGGTGTCCTTCGGCCGTTTTCTGGAAATGTCCCTGGATTATGCCAGGATGATCGACTCCCTGAGACGGCGTCAGGGCAGGGCAGTGGAGGGGCGCCTTCATGTGGGCTTCTACATGCAAAACACCCCTGAGGTGCTATATGCCTTCGGGGGTTGCGCCTTCACCAATGCCACCCTGGTGGGGATCAACAATGCCCAGGTGGGGCAGAGACTGGCCACGGACATCAAGAATATGAATGTGGACGTGCTTTTGGTGGATGAGGTTGAACAACCGAAGTCGGGGCGCACGTTCCTGGAATCGGTGATGGAGGCCCACAGGGACTATGATCTTTCACCCCTCTACCCCGAGTATGTGATCGCAAGGAAGCGGCAGCAAAGGAATCATCCCGCCCAGGTGGCCACCATAGGGGAAATGCTGGAAGTGGGCGCCGGTGGGGATTTCAGCCCCACGCCCCTGGAACAGGAAAGGGCCGGTGTAATTATCTTCACTTCGGGGACCACCGGAACCCCCAAAGGGATCGAGGTTCCGTGGAAAAAGGTGTTTGATGTAGGGGTTGTGTCCACCACCATCCTGAACTATGGAGAAGATGATGTGAGCTATGTGTGCATGCCCCTGAACCACTCCAATTCCCTTTATCTGAGTTTTATCCCCGCCCTGTTGAACGGCGCCAGGCTCCTTTTAAGAAGGAGATTCAGCGCCAGCAATTTTGTAAAGGACATCGAGCGGGTGGGAGCCACCGTCTGGAACAGTGTGGGAGACCCGGTGATGTATGTGTTGAACACGGTTGGCGAAGATGCCGACTATGCCCACCTGCCTCTGAGAACCGTGATCAGCACCGGAACCAACGCCCACAACCGAAAGGCCTTCACCCGGATCTTCGGGCTGGATATCTTCACCGAGGCCTTCGGTTCCACCGAGGTGGGGGCCATTGCCACGGTTACCCCGGATACACCCGCCTATAGTGTGGGAAAATACCTGCCCGGGAAGGAGATCAAGATCGTGGACGAGTTTACCGGCCATGAACGGGACCCCGCCCAGATGGACCCCACGGGCCGGATCAGCAATTTCGACAGGGCCGTGGGCGAGATTGTGGTCAGTCAGGAGTCTCTTGGGGATTCCGCCTTTACCGGATACTACAATATGCCCCAGGAAAGCGCCGAACGGGTGGATGAAGCGGGGTATTATCATATGGGGGACCTCGGGGCCTTTGTGGAGTTGGAGGGGGGGCGATATATCATCTTTCTGGGGCGCACCGGCACAGACAGGCTTCGTTCCAAGGGGGAGAATTTTTCCGCTGCCTTTGTGGAGGAAATCGTCCTGGGGTACGAAGGGGTGGTCAACTGCGTGGTGATCGGTATTCCCCACGTGGACAGTACGGAAAACGACAATCCAATATATATCGTGGAGGTGGAAGATCCCCCGCGATTCGATGTCTCCGGCCTTTACGGGTTCTGCACGCGGAAAGTCCCCCCCTATGCCCTCCCCGGATACATCCGGGTGGTGGCTGAACTGCCCAAGACCGATACGCAGAAGGTTCGAAAACCGGTACTTCTCTATGAATTCATAGAGCGGACCCCTGTAACGGACGCCAATGAGAATGATCTTATCTATTCTGTGGAAGGGGGCGAACTCCAGGAATTCACCACCCGGGAATACAGGCGTGAAATGGATAGGTGCACGGACCCCATGGTCCGTTCCCGTTTCGCGGCGGTGACCAGAAGACAAGATATTTTCCAGGAGAGACCATGAACAAAGACAAACCGAAAGGGGTGCACCGGTAAAAAGAGAAATGGGCGGGACAGGCAAATAATGCTTGACAAGTATAAATGGGTCATCAAATCTGCTGTTGACTGTTTTACTTAGAAATGATGCTTGAAACTTATGAGAAATCTATTGAGAATACTATCCCAGCACAGGGAAGCGTTTGAGGATTACATCACCCTGCTACGAATTTGGCATCGGAGGGCTGGACTCCGTGGTCGTAATCGACTATAATAGGAATGAGGGGATTGCTCTGAGGGCAAGATAGAACGTAAGGAGGGAGAATATGGACCTAAAGATTTTGAAGGACAAGCCACCCTGGGAATGGCCTCAAGGTACGGACATGATGCTCTTGGGAATTTTTAGCGATGACCAAAGGGATGAATCCGATCGCCTGCTTGCGGCAGAGCTGGCCGGTGACTATACGGTCATCAATGATGAACTCGCCGATGCATTGCTTTCCATCGTGCTCAGCGGTGAGGAATCGGAGGACCTCCGCGCAAGGGCGGTAATATCTCTGGGGCCGGCCTTAGAAACTGCCTATATCGACGAGTTCGAGGATCCCGAAG
>JAFDAR010000112.1 GCA_019313735.1 Deltaproteobacteria bacterium
ATGTGGTCAAATCGCAGAAAAGCGGAATAAATGCAGTACCTTCTCCCACGCCGCAAGCGCAGCCGCCTGGAAGCTCCACCCGGCTGGAGGAAAGTGAGATCGGCCAGACAGCGTTTCTCCGGGTAATACCGGCAACACACCGGCCATACGTGGGTGAAACGGTGCCCGTCGAGATCAGGGCATATTTTCGACGCGGCGTCCGGGCAACTGTAAATTCGCTGCCGGTCCCGGAAGGAAGCGTCTTCTCTTTCCAGTCTATTAGCGAAAAGCCCCGGCAAACCGAGGAAACAATAAAAGGGGAGGCCTTTAGTGTGCTGACCTGGAACGCCGTTATGTCCGCCGTCAAGGAGGGTGAATACCCACTAAACATTTACATTGACGCCACTCTGCTGGTTCCAGATACATCCCGCCGCCGTCCATTTTTAAATAACAGTTTCTTTGACAATAGCTTTTTTGACAACTTCTTCGAAAGCGTGAGAAAAAAAGAGGTCAACATCAAAAGTACCAGCCGGAAGATGCGCGTACTCCCTCTCCCCAAAGCTGGAAGACCTGATAACTTCAGTGGCGCAGTCGGCAATTTTACCCTCTCAGCGGAGGCAACCCCAAAGGAAAGTATGCTTCACTCAGCTCCACCAGGGGATGGAAAACCTACACGCCGGAAGCGAAATTTAAACCGTCCGGCAGCGCCGGCTACAGGGGGGAAAAGCTGTTTGAGCAAGCCATCATCCCGCTTGACTCATCCATCAAAAAGATACCCCCTGTGGAATTCAGCTACTTTAATACAAAGGCCCGAAAGTATATCAGTCTGAAAACCAAACCGATACCGGTAAAAATTGTCCCCTCTTCAGATATTGCGCGAAACATACCAGCAGGGTCAGCGCAACAGCTCAAAGATTCGATTGCCTCCGGAGCGATAAATAACCCCGGAACACCCCGACTTGCGCCGATCCATATCAGTCTTGGTCATATGACAAAGGATCTCAAACCGAATGTAACAAACCCCTGGTTTATCGGCGCGCAGGGAATATCCCTCTGTGCCCTGATCGGGGGCATATTCCTCGGACGCAGGAAACGCAGGCTGGATCGCAACCCTGAAATCATGGCAAAAAAGCGCATAAATCAAAAGATAGAACGGTCTGTAAAAGAAATGAACATATTCATAGCTGAACATGACGTGCAGGGGTTTTTCAACGCCTGCCGCAGCGCCTCCCAGGAACGCCTTGGTGAAATATGGTCGCTCCCGCCGGAAACCATTACCCTTGCCGATGTGAAAGACCGCCTGCCCGAAGATATGACAGGCATCAGACAGATATTTGAAACGGCCGATGCGGTAGTCTATTCCGGTCAGTCTTTCAGCCAGGAAGAGCTGAAACAATACCGGGAATTGATAATTGAGGAACTTAAAAATCTGGAGAAAAACTGATGACATTCAAAAAACTACAGAATAAAAAAATAATGCTCCTGATCACCGCTGTCACGATGCTCACTCTGCTGATTTCGGCTCTTTCTTTAAATGCCCGGGCCGGGGAACATGAAGATCTCTTCGCTCTGGGCAATCAGGCATACGCTGCGGGAAAATTCAACGAGGCTATCTCTCACTATAAGGAGATTATAAAAACCGGAGGTGTCTCAGCTTCTCTCCTCTACAACATGGCCAATGCGTACTACCATAAGAAAGACGCGGGACAGGCAATCCTCAACTATAAACGCGCCCTTTTCCTGGATCCGGGGAATGCTGACATTCAGGCAAATCTCCGCATAGCACAAAAGGACTTCGGACTGATCCCCGAACCGGTACCGGTATGGCAGAAATTTTTCAATATTATGAATATGAACAGATGGACATGGATTATAAGTGCCGCTTTCGCCCTGTTTAGCCTCTTCTTCCTCCTGCGGGGCATAATACCAGTGGGGATTCCCCCCACACCCTTCAGGGCGATTGCCGGCACGCTCCTAATCCTTTTTGTGATAAGCACAGCCACAGTGACGCTCCAGTATAAGAAACTGGATCTCGGCGTGGTAACACAGGCTGATACCCGTCTACACGTGTCACCCTTCGACGCCGCATCCAGCCCAACCGGGATAAAAAACGGAACCGTTGTCAAGATAACAAAGACATACGGGAACTACGTCTTTATCGAAGAGCCTGAAGGCAAGTCCGGATGGGTGCAGAGAAAGGCGGTTGAGCCAATTGTAACTCCCTGAGAGAAGCAGAGGACTCCTTTTCGCAGTTGCATGATTGATAAGATGATGCAGGAGTTAGATTTCAATAATAAACGTTGAACCCTTGTTCGGTTCACTTTCAACTTTGACCGTTCCTCCATGGGCCTGAACGATGGCGCGCACGAGACTCAGCCCCAGACCAAGCCCGCGTTGCGAACGGCTGTGGTCTCCACGATACAGCCTGCCCCATATCTTATCCATCTCCCTACGTGGAATCCCGATCCCTTCATCGGATATCGAAATCGAGACCAGATCTCCTTTTTTACTGGCTGAAATATTCACACATCCCCCCTCAGAGCTGTATTTAAGCGCGTTGTCGAGGAGATTCGCTATCACCTGCTTGAAACGAATTCGATCCACCCTGATGATAATTTCATCAGAAAGATCTTCGATGACGGATATGTTTTTTTCCTCTGCCACCATTTCATACAGTTCAACAGCCGAATGAACAACCTCCCGAACCGAGACATCTGTAACATCCAGTTTCATTACACCGGTTTCAGCCTCGGCCACATCCATCAAAACATTCAGCATCGTCAGCACACTCTCCGATTCTTCCACGCAATCGGCAAGTGCCTCCAGGCAGGAATCCTGGTTTTTCGAATCCTGAAGCGCGAGTTCAGCGCTCCCTCTCAGGCGGGTCATGGGGGTACGCAGGTCATGGGCAACATTGTCGAGGGAATTACGCATCATCTGAATCAGAGAATCGTTCCTGTCCAGCATTTGGTTAAAAAGACCTACCAACTCTTCCATCTCTCCCCTCCCACTGCTCACCGGGACACGCATACTTGTCTTACCTGTTTTCAGTATATTACGTACCGTTTGAATCAACCGTCGTATGGGCCGGATGGCGCGAAACGTCAGGAAACCACCTCCAGCAAGGCCAAGAAGGAGAATCGGCACGACAAAGATCAGGAAAATGGTTCTGAAATAGGAAAGAAACTCACGGCTCTGCGTGGTGCTTTTCCCAACCTGAAGGGTCAACTCACCGGGAAGTTTTGCCATGCCTACGGTCCAGGCGTCCTTTTCGGCCTGCCCCTTGATGGAAATCCATAAATCTTTTTGAGGGGATTGCACGATCCTGAGTCGAGTGGTATCAAGCCCTCTAAACTTCCTGGGAATACTGACAAACAGAGCGTTGCCATGGGGGCTTATTATACGAACAAAGTAGGCATCTTTGGTAGAGGCGGATTGCTCGTCAAAACGCGCCTTGAGGGCGGTAATCCCTCCTTCTTTATACCAGGCGCGGTATTCATCAATCCTGCTGTTGATGATTTCATGTTCCCTCTGCTCGACCAGATCGTGGATAACATAATAGGCAACAAAAAACAGCCCTATTGAACTGATAACGAAAAAGAGGGCGTAAAGAACACTCAACTTCACACTGAATGTGAGCCCGATCTTATGACTTCTCTTTGAGAACATAGCCCATCCCACGCACTGTATGAATCAGTTTCGTGCCAAAGTCTTTGTCTATCTTGTTGCGCAGCCTGCAAACCAGGACATCCACAACATTGGTCTGCGGGTCAAAGGAATAATCGTACACATGTTCCAGAATGGATGTCTTGGATATAATACGCCCCTTGTTACGCAGAAGGTGTTCCAAGAGCGCGAACTCACGTGACGGCAAGGTGATGGGCACATCTCCGCGCCTTACTTCACGGTTCAAGAGGTCTATGGTCAGATCCCCAATGTCCAGTACAGAAGATTCGGGAGTCTGGGTGGCTCTCCGAATCAGTGCCTGTATTCTGGCCAGAAGTTCTGAAAAGGAGAAGGGCTTTGTCATATAATCATCGCCCCCCTTCTCCAAACCATTAATCCTGTCATCCACGGAACGTTTGGCGCTCAGAATGATTACCGGGGTCTTTATTCCTTTTGTCCTGAGCCGCTCTATCAGAGAGAGACCATCGAGGCCAGGAAGCATAATATCGATAACCGCGGCATCATAGGGTTCAGTGACACCAAGATGCAGACCATCCACACCATCACTGGCGACATCTACAGTATAACCCGCCTCTTTCAACCCTTTTGAAATGAAGGAGGCTATCTTCTCATCATCTTCAACAACAAGAATTCTCATATTTCTTCCCGGGAAACAACTTCCTCAACATGACCATCCGGCACAATCGATTTATGTTTGATTTTTTATTTGACATTTACTCAGATTCCCGATAGGAGTCTCATCCATTCGCTTAAATTATGATTAACTAAGTGTTTTAGTATTATTAACAGGTTGGGAGGAGTTCAATGACAAAGGAAAAAGTAATGAATCGCTGGTATGTTGTAATAGGCGCCATTTTGATCCAGTTGTGTCTCGGCGCTATTTACGCGTGGTCAGTCTTTACACCCAAACTGACCCTGTCCGTTGCCAAGGGTGGAATGTACGGTTTCAGCGCTACTCAGGCGGCGTGGATCTTTTCCATTGGTCTTTTAGTATTTGCAATCGTCATGATCATTTCCGGAAGAATGCTTGCGATCACAGGACCGAGAAAACTGGCATCCATTGGTGGAGTTGTTCTGGGCGTCGGCTATATCCTGGGAGGACTGTTTGGAACATCTTTCATCAGCCAGTTACTCTTCATCGGAGTCATCGGTGGCGCAGGTATCGGACTTGCCTATGTTGTCCCCATTGCCGTCGGAGTAAAGTGGTTCCCCGACAAAAAAGGGATGGTTACAGGACTGGCCGTTGCCGGGTTCGGCTTCGGC
>JAFDAR010000113.1 GCA_019313735.1 Deltaproteobacteria bacterium
CGAAGCCTCTATAAGTTCGGATATTATCATGGATGGAAGCATGCCGGCCTCCGCGGCCTGTTCGAAGAAGAAAGACGAGGGCGCCATCCCTGAAGACGAATTGGGGTCTGTAATCAAAACTCTGCCGTCCTCCATGACAAACCCGTCTATACGTCCATACGATCTGAACCCCAGGGTTTCGAAGGCCTTGATAACATCGGCTTTAATTCGATCAACAACATCGGCGGGAATATTCTTCGGGGGCGTAAATTTGCTGCATCTCCCCGGCATATATTTGTCGTCGTATGAATAGAAATCACTATGCGGGTGGATCTCTGTAACCCCGAGGATACCGGGGCCATCCTTTCCCTCCAGGACGATGCACGAGAATTCAGTCCCTTCGAGATATTCCTCAACCAGCGCGTCCCTGTCCCATCTGAAGGCGCCGGCCATCGCACCCTCAAGCATCTCCTCGTTCCTTACAATTGTCACCCCCATGCTCGACCCTTCCCTGACAGGTTTTACGACAAAGGGGATATCAAAGTCCTTTGCTATCTTTTTTCTGACGCGCTCTTTGTCCCTTGACCATTCATCTTCCCCGAACAGCACACTCTCAGGCACACTGATTCCCGCCGCCTTCAGTATCTTCTGCTGCACGCCTTTATCCATGCCTAAAGCGGAGGCCAGGACACCGGGACCAGTGTAGGGAATTCGCAGGATCTCCAGAAGGCCCTGGATGCACCCGTCATCACCATATTTCCCATGGAGGGAAATGAAGGCAAAATCTATTTCATCCTTCAGCTGTTCGTATGATATCCGCCTTGCGTCCCTTTCAAGATGCTCCGATATATCGGTGGTGGTGTTCTGGGATACCAGTTGCCAGGGAATAATCCACAGACTTCCCTCACTGTCCATGAATATGGGGATGCCCTCATATTTTTCACCGTCCAGGTTATCATAGACATTCCTGCCGCTGTTCAGCGAAACCTCTTTTTCGGAAGACATGCCGCCCAGTATGATCCCAACTCTCAGCAACTTCATTAAGACACTTTCCCCTTCAACACCTTACAGGTCCCAGATAAAGGTCACACCGCTGTTGGGAAACACCCATTCATCCTCGGCAATGTTCAGTTCTATCGATTTTCCCTTATCCATTCTTATCTCCGGATATGGGTGCCTTCCAGCAAAAAAACTCACCTCTCTCACATTTTTCAACCCCGTCTTTTCGTAATTAAATGATATATCCATGCCCCTTGTGGGATAGGCCAGGTAGACGGAAAACATCCTGCTGCTTCTGTGCTTTTTTGTTTCTATCTCTATCTCCACCTTTACCTGTCTGTTCAGACATTCCTCAATCTCATTACCACCGCACAGCACCTCATACCCTCTGTCCGTATTTTCCGCACTGATGACAGGCGCATTCCTGCCGTCGATCCTGACACGGGTCACCTTGAAATCACCTTCTCTAAGGGGATTATCCGTACCGTTCAGGAGCCACCGGTATTCGCACTTTTCCTCCTCAAACAGTGCCGAGAGCTGGGCATCATTCCGCGCGCAGCCTATGATGAAAAACTTGTCTCTGAGTGTCTTTATATACTCAATGTGCGTTGTAACCCTGAAATAATCCGCATCCGGGTCACGGGCCTCTTTCCCCCCATTGGGAAAATCACTTATCCTGATATCATATCTGAAACCCATCCTCAATTCCAGCTGACGGTTTTCTCTGCCGAAAAGTGTCTCAAACATCTCGTAATAAATCGCGTCGGCAAATTCCATGTCACTGGTTCTGGCCTGGAGACAACCACGTATCATATTGTCAATTCTGGCAATGGATTTCTCTTCCCCCGGTATAAAGATCCTTCTTAATTTCGGCTCAACAGTATCGGTTTCTCCTTTATTCACAAATACACGGGGCGCCCTCTTGCCCAGCGCGCACAGAATCTCATAGCTTATCGTCCTGGACTTTCCAGCAATCTCACCGGCTGAAATGTACTCTTCCCCCTGTTTTCCCAGCAAGACAACTTCGTCGCCTATTTCGCACTCAGGTATATGGGTGACATCCACAGTGCACATATCCATGGAAATGCGCCCCACAATGGGTGCCCTTTTGCCCCTTATAAGGACCTGGCCCTGATTCGACATGATAAAACCGTACCCGTCCCCATACCCTACCGGTATTGTCGCTATCCTTGCGGGCCTTTTTGTGACATGAGATTTGCCATAGCCTATGCTGTACCCCGCGGGAAAGTCCTTGAGGATTACGACACCGGTCTTGAAACTCATCACAGGAGCCAGATCCGCCTTTGGGGCTGTATCAGACGAGGGATATACCCCGTATGTCATAATCCCGGGACGCACCATATCCAGGTTAAACCGGGGAAAATTGAGCACGCCACCGCTATTGGATATGTGTTTTATGGGAATATGTATGCCCTCTTTCTCTAACTCTGTTACAACGTCTTTAAACAGTTTCCACTGGATAGAATTATATTCATCGTCTTTCAATTCACTGACAGAGAGGTGAGAGAATATCCCCTCCACTCTTATGCCGGGGAGAGCGACTATATCCCTGACCATGGCGATTGCGTCACTGTATATGGTTCCACCCCTGCCCATCCCCGTATCAATCTCAATGTGAACGGGACGTTGAACATCTTTCTCAATCAGTTTTCTGTTGAGTTCAACCGCAAAATGGATATCTGAAATCGAGGGGATAAGATTGTATTTGAGGATTTCATCAATCTCATAAACTGTGGAAGGGCTCAATATTATAATGGGTGCATCTATCCCGCCAACCCGAAGCTGCACACCTTCATCGGCATTGGCTACTCCGAGGGCGTACACACCGTTTTTCAAGGCGGCCTTTGATATCTCAATCGCCCCATGGCCATACGCATCCGCCTTCACTACCTGAAGAACCTTTACGCCGGAGTCCACCAACCTGTTTATTTCGTCCCAGTTATGCCTGAAACTGTCCAGATCGATCTCCACCCAGCTTCTGTATCGTTGGCCTTTTGACGACATTTTAAACGCAACCCTTGCACACGAAATTTAATAACCTGCTTCTCAAGCATCCACATGTCTTACACCGCGAAGATACTACCAAAACAACAATGAAAGTCAAGGCAAAGGATACAGAAGAATATGGAATTTGGAGGAGACAAGAGAAAAGTTGTGTGATTGAGCAGAGACGCGCCGCGACATGCCGTGCAGGGAATCGTTCAGATTGGACTCGTCACGTATGGGCCACAGGCAGGCATGGATATTGTAAAAAGTGCCGGCTAATTTCTTGACAATGCGAAAACGTTAAGATAGAAAGTCACCCTTGCGAGTCGTAAAAAGCCGATGTAGCTCAGCTGGTAGAGCAACTGATTCGTAATCAGTAGGTCAGCGGTTCAAATCCGCTCATCGGCTCCAGCAAAAACAAGGGGTTGCAAATTAGATTTTGTAACCCCTTTTCTGTTTTGCAAATTTGTCCCGCTATAGTCCCGCGTTTTTTGTTTCTAATGGTTGTTTTTTGGATCACCAGAATCTTGATTTGAAGGCAAGAAAGACCCGTGAACAATTTACCGTCGGTAATCATTTTCTTTGGAAGATTTGGCGTCTAAGTTGGATCTGGCGGGTCAACGGCTTCCATCGCCGCCGACTCCGATAGAATGGCCGGGTGCTTTTGCGCTCCCGGTATCTTGACTTTCTTTACCTTGTATTCCTCAAAGATGGCGTCGCCTATCTCTTCGGTGTGCTTCTCAATCTCAGCCTGCTGCTCTAAAGATATTTCGGTTTCTGCCCGGGGTCAAGTCTCGGCAGTATGCCGTATGCCTCCTCCACTCTCCCCAGCACCAGTGACGCCATGTTGTCCACGTCCTCCGGGTCTTGTTGCTGATCCTTCTTGCTCCAGCCTACTTCCTGG
>JAFDAR010000114.1 GCA_019313735.1 Deltaproteobacteria bacterium
CTGCTCCATTGTCTTCATCGCGATCTCCACGAGATAGATCCTCTCAAGGATTCTTCCATCCCGGTCTTCCTCCTCTTCATCCATCGGCACAGGAAGCCTGAGGGCCTGAAAGGAAAAGGTGTCGGCCTTGAATGTGAATTCAAACTGGTCATTTCCCATGCCGAGCCTTATCCGCGCTTCCGTTACCTTTTTACCTTTGCGCAGCGCCGACTTACCCTCTTCAAGATCAGCGTGAAGCCCCCTGCAGGCCACCGTCTCGGAATATTCTCCTTCACCCGATTCCAGCACTATCTTTTGCAGGAATACCACTTCCGAGTCTCCCTTGTCCGGGATCATGATGCTTCCACCGCGTTCCTCGCTTTTGAACCAGAGCCACGTTAGAAAATCTCTTCCCGGAAGCGGGATATCGCTGGGCATCGACTCCACATCCCATGGCAGAAAATGGGTGAGGGGCAGGTCGAATGATCTCTTGAACAATTCCTTGAAATCATCGTTCACCTTTTCCGAGAGCGAGCCGAACAGCAGCCATTCCCCTGAGACCGACCAGCAGATCTCGTAGAATGAGGGAACCGGGTGTGCCCTGTTTAACAATCCTGATTTAACGGTTTCTCTGATATCTTCTCTCTGTCCCTTGTAGAGTTTCTTCAGACCCTTTTCTTCCCGAAACTCCTTTTCCGCTTTGAGTACCCTCAGTTTCAGGAGGGTGGGGGGCACTGTCCGGCGATCGATACGAAGGGAAGAGACGATATAGTCGGCTATTGAGTAGTTCGCGTATTCAAAATCGGTATCCAGTATATTGTCAAAACTGGTCCACCCCAGGGATTTTTCATCACTTCCGTGTGAAAGCTCTCTGAAGGCGAAGGACTTTATCTGTCTGTCTATAAAATCCGGAAATTTGTCCGGCAATTTGCCCGCGACATGATATTTTGTGAAGGTCAGAGTTCCTTTTGATATTCCCATAATGTATTACCTTTCTTAATCGGCAGGCAGTTATCTGCCAGGCGGGGAAACTAACGCAATTCAGGCACTGGTGTCAAGCCATTTACAATAGACACTCACTTTTTTTTGTGATAGTTACTTACAGGGTTTTCAATAATTGGTGTCAGGTAACATATGGAGATGTTTATGGATATAAAAAGAGTGGGAATTGTTGCAAACAGTGACAAAGAAAAGGCCGCAGAGTATTCGTTGCGGCTTGGCAGGTGGCTTTCCGATAGAGGCCTTAAGGTTTTCTTTGAGGAAGAGATAGCGGGAAAAATAAATATGCCCGGAGTTTCCAGGGGTGATCTGGCATCCGCGGTGGATTTAATAGTCGTTTTCGGTGGCGACGGAACCCTTCTCGTGGCGGCGCGCATGGCGATGGGGTCTGATGTGCCTGTCCTGGGGATTAATATGGGTGGATTCGGCTTTATGACAGCTATAAATCTGAACGAGATGCTCGACGTCATGGAGATGGTGCTTGAGGGGGAATACAGCATCTCCAAGAGAATGATGCTCAGCGTGTCCCTGGAAGGCACGGAATATCCCGCGCTTAACGATGTTGTAATTAACAGGGGAAATCTCTCCAGGATGGTCAATCTGGAGACCTTTGTTGATGGGAAATATCTGAGTACCTTTAAGGCGGACGGTCTTATAATATCCACCCCTACCGGCTCTACCGCGTATTCACTCTCTTCAGGCGGCCCCATTATTCTGCCGGAGCTTGATTCTATTATTATAAATCCCATATGTCCGCACACCCTGACGAAGAGGCCTATTGTACTGCCTCCGGATTCTGTCATAGAAGTGATAGTGTGGACAAAGAAAGGTGAGGCGTCAGTGACACTCGACGGGCAGGACCTGTTTATATTAAAGTCGGGCGACAGGGTGGGTGTAAAAAAATCAGAGAACCACATAAATCTTATAGAATCTCCCCATCGTGATTATCTGGAGATCCTGCGAACCAAACTGGGATGGGGCGAATTACCCTGATAAAATGCTGACAGACCTGAGTATAAAAAATTTTGCCATCATTGATGAATTGAATGTCGCTTTCACGAAGGGAATGAACGTGGTCTCCGGTGAGACAGGCGCCGGGAAGTCCATAATAATCGGCGCAGTGAGTCTCCTCCTTGGTGACAGGGCATCAAGCGATTTTGTGCGGTCTTCCGAGAATTCCGCGGTGGTTGAGGCACTTTTTGATGTGAGCGACAATGAAGATATAAGGAAAAAGCTGAGAGAAGCGGGCATGGGTGAAACCGGCGAACTGGTGCTCAAAAGAGTTGTTTCCAGGGGTGGCAGAAACAGGATTTACATAAACGGGAATCTGGCAACCCTGGGGATGCTTTCATCGCTTGGAGAGTCACTTGTCAATATCTGCGGTCAGCGCGAGCACCAGGTTCTTCTGAATGCCGAGAATCATATCGACATATTGGACAAGTTTGGCGGGCTTATGCCCCTCAGGGCCGAATTTGCCGGTCTCTACAGTGACTGGCAGGTGTTGAGGAGCAAGCTTGATGAACTGAAAACGAGGAATGACGAAAAGCGTGAGAGAGAGGAACTCCTGAGATTCCAGCTAGATGAGATTGAAAAGAGCGATCTCAGGATCGGTGAGGATCTGTCATTACAGGATGAAAAGAGGATTCTCGCCAACGCGAAGAAACTTGATGAATACGCCGGTGAGGCGCATGATGTTCTCTATGTCAGAGAGGGCTCTGTTCTGGAAAAACTGGATGGCGTTGTCGGTAACATAAAGGAGATAAGGAAGATAGATCCCGGTCTGAAGATCTCGGAGGAAGAACTGGAATCGGCGTTCTTCAATCTTGAAGAGATTGCATTTGCGTTAAGGGATTATGTGAAGAGTATAACCTTTGATCCAGCAAGGCTTGAGGAAATTGACGACAGACTTGAATATCTGGGCAAACTGAAGCGCAAGTATGGCGAGACGATAGAGAATATTCTGAAAAGAAAGGAAAAAATAGGCGCGGAGCTGGAAGGGATGGCCTATCTGAACGAAGAAATCGTCCGTGTTTCCGGGGAGATTGACGAGATAGAAAAACTGCTCTTGGAGAAGGCGGAGGAGTTGTCCGGGAAGAGGAGAGGTGCCTCGGAGATTTTACAGAAGGAAATAGAGGATGAGATTCACTCGATGAGGATGGCCGACACGCTGTTTGATGTCCGGTTTGCGAATCATCCCGGAGAGGGGAATATCTCTTCTCTGAACCCAAAAGGTGTGGATGAGATAGAGTTCTACCTGTCGACCAATGTGGGTGAGGAGTTAATGCCCCTGAATCGCATAGCCTCCGGGGGTGAGCTGTCCAGAATAATACTTGCCATGAAAAAAGTGCTGGCTGGCAGCGGATCGATCGGCACGGTTGTGTTTGACGAAGTGGACAGCGGCATAGGCGGAGCGGCGGCGGAGGCCGTGGGAAAAAAGCTGAAAGAGGTATCGAAACACCACCAGGTTATATGTATAACCCATCTCCCCCAGATAGCGTGTTTCGGAGACACACACTTCCTTGTTTCAAAGGAGGTGTATGAGGACAGAACAAACGCCGGCATGGGTCTGCTCTCGGAAACTGAGCGTCTCGATGAAGTCACCCGGATGCTGGGCGGTGTTGAAGTTACGGAAAAAACCAGAGAGCACGCGTCTGAGATGTTGAGAATGTCCAGAGAATAGGGCGAGTTAGAAAATGTTGAGAAAAGCAAAGGTAAGCGATGTAAAGGTGATCCACCGGATGATCAATCTTTCCTCGAACAGGGGTGAGATGCTTCCGCGGTCGCTGATGGGTTTGTACGGCAACTTGAGGGACTTCTTCGTATATCTTGACGATGATGGTTCCATCACTGGTTTCTGTGCCATGCATATCTTCTGGGAGCAGACCGAGTTTTTTAAAAGTGTCGGGTTTGTCGTGACTGACAAATCCGAGCTTCCCGAAAAGGTATGGTCCGATTGTATCAACTGTCCAAAGTACCCTGATTTCTGTGATGAGGTTGCGATGATTATAGAACCTTGAAAACAGGGACCCCTTGTTTAAAACCCTCACGGGTAAATTCCGAATTTTTAGGAGGTGTGTCACGAAGTCAGAACTCTATTTCTGTCTGATATTGCTTCTGTTGTCAATTGCCTTTCCGCTGAATGCCGCGGGGAAAATGATAACCATAGTCCACTCTAATGACCTGCACTCTCATATCCTGGGATTTTCACCCAATATTGATTATACACCGTTGGAAACCGGCGATGATAAAACCGTTGGCGGATGGGCCAGGATAGCAACGGTTATCAAGGATGTAAAACAAGATCGAAACAACCCCGTGCTGGTTGTAGATGCCGGTGATTTTCTCATGGGTTCACTCTTTCATATGCTGAGCCGGGAGGAGGCCTTTGAACTCAGGCTGATGAAGGCGATGGGCTATGATGTTGTCACCCTTGGAAATCACGAGTTCGATCTCAAACCCGCTGGACTGGCCCGCATTTTAACTGCCAATCCACAGGATCAGATTCCATCTATTGTCTTTTCCAGCGCGATTTTCAGTAGCGAAAGCAAGGCCGACGACGAACTTGAAAAGGTTTTTGCCGAAGGGATTGTCGCGCCGTACATGGTACTGGAAAAAGACGGCGTCCGGATCGGTTTTTTCGGACTTATGGGAAGAGACGCTGCCGAAGTAGCGCCTTTTGCTTCGCCGGTGAAATTTGAAGACCCGGTTGCCGTGGCACAGAGGATGGTCAAAAAGCTGCGTGAAGAGGAGAAGGCAGATATCGTAATCTGCCTGTCACACAGCGGACTCGCGGATGATCCGAAGAAATCCGAGGATGAGATTCTGGCAAGAGAAGTGCCGGGGATCGATATCATCATCAGCGGCCATACCCATACGAAAACCGATGTGCGAAAGGTAAAAGATACCCTTGTAGTCCAGGCCTGGTGCTATGGAAGGCAGGTTGGTGTGATGGATATCGACTGGGCCGGTGGGAA
>JAFDAR010000115.1 GCA_019313735.1 Deltaproteobacteria bacterium
CTGACCGTCGCATGAAGAGTCAAATCCGGAGTTTTCAAAATTGGACAATTTTAGTTTTATAACATGGATTCGTACATAAAAGAAAACAGGGTCGGGTGTCAAGGGAAAAATTTTTAATTCGCTACGCACGGTTATTGAGGATAAAACTCTAATCAAGGTCTAATGATTCCTTACAGTTCCTGCATTTTTTTGCCCCCCTGAAGACCTCATAGCCACAATTGGGACAGTGATATCTCCTCTCTTCTTCTTCTATCCATTTTTCGGTCCCGAGTTTCCTCCAGGCCGGGATCGAACGCAATATAACCTTCTTTCCAACAGGGATCGGAAAATCTTCGATAATCCTACAGGGAAATTCATCGCACTGATGGCACCCTTCAATTCCTTTCTGACCGACACAGTCCTTGATCGGACAGACTTTGCAGTAGAAAAACACATCATCAGACAGACACCCTTCACACCTGATGTCCTCCGGATTTACACCGTAAACAGGAGCCAGTCGTTCCTTGAACTTGACGTTATTATCCCTGTGTGCCATCAGAATGCCGCACACGCCGCAGTAAAGTCCGCATGGCGCCGCCAGTTTTTTCTTATCTTCCATTTAACTTTTCTCCCTTATGTTTATTTTTTACTTTGTACCTGTTACAATCTATTCATAGCAAGTTTTCTAAGACAATACCACCTCCATAAAAAGTTGCTCTGCCACAAAACGATAAACTGCTTGACAGAATGTAAACGCCACTATATAATCCTGAACAGTGTTTACATAAGCAAATAATATTTACGGAGGTATTTTATGAAAACTGTTACTAACATTGGCAGGATGCTTTCGAATCGGGCATTACTTTCACCATCGATGGAAGGATACGTGGGCGAAAAATATCGCTTCTCTTTCCGGGAAGTTAACGAAAGATCCAATAAGTTCGCGGCATTTCTAAAGAAAAATAACGTGGTACATGGTGATCGCATTGCCATATTATGCAAAAATAACGAACATGCAACCACGGCAATGTTTGCGGCCGCAAAGATAGGAGTAATTACAGTATTTCTTAACTGGAGGTTAGTGGCCAGAGAGTTAACCTATGTCCTGTCAGATTGTGGCGCCTCCCTGCTTCTCTATGACGGCGAATTCAGCGAAACAGTCAATCAGATACGCGATGAAATCCCCGCAAAAATCTTTGTTGGTGTAGGCAATACGAACACACAACTGGATGAAGAGTTTGAAGATCATCAGGAACTACGGGAAGGCCTAAGGGCGTAATCCTTACACATAACAACTGTTTCTGGGTACCCATGGGACATTCCTATACAATCGAATGGAGGCATGGTTATCGTTTTTTGTGCGTGTCTCCCTTATTCCATGTGGGGGGATTGGCTCCAATTATGACAAACATAGCAGTAGGCTGCACAACAGTATATGTGCCTAATTTCGATCCGGCCAAGGTTTGCAACCTTATAACAACCGAAAAAATCAATCTGTCGATGACTGCTCCCGCGATGCTGCAATTTATGTTGATGGTTCCCGGTATTGATAAAATGGACTTCTCATCTGTCAAACATATAACCTGCGGCGGTTCGGCGGTTCCTCAAAGCCTGATCGAAACATATAATAATCTTGGAATTGAAATCTCTCAGGTCTATGGGATAACGGAGTATTCCGGAGCCGTTACCTTCTGGGCTCATGATATGGGTGTAGAAAAATCCGACTCCATGGGAAAGCCCGTATTTTATGGCCTGGTAAAGATATGCGGCCCGGACAGCGAAGAAGAAATGCCGACCGGAGAGGTTGGTGAAATCTGTTGCACTGGCCCGCAGGTCTTCAAGGGATACTGGAATAATTCGGAGGCGACGGATGAAGTCCTGAAAATGGGGCGAAATTCCCGTAGCTTTTGTTGTTAGGAAACAAGGGGAAAAAGTGAGCGAACAGGACATAATCAACATATGCAGAGAGAATCTCGCAGGATACAAACGAGTCAAGGAAGTACGATTTATTGACTCTCTCCCCAAGAATGCCCTCATGAAGGTATTAAAACAAACCCTCAGGAATCAACTTAAATAAAGGAGGACTACAATGTCACTACCTGACAGAAACAATCCGTACAATTTCAATGATTTTTTAGAATGGAGGAAAAATGTAGATTGGTATCGTGATGACCCTTTTATTCAGAAGGTGGTCAAATACTTTACCGGCAATGAGTGGGAGGATGTGGACAGGGCGGCACGTGAGATTTCTCCGAAGGTTTCATTCCGGTGGCGGGACATGGCGGAGTCGATTTCATACCCCGAAAAACGTCCATACATGATGCATTATGACGGCCATCATAATCGTATTGACAGGATTGTGAGGCCGCGCGAGACCGAAATCATGGAACAGGAGGTGTTTTCGGAAAAACTATTTTCCTCCGGGACAACCCCCTGGACAAAGCTTACCAAGATGTTTCTTATCTACCAGAACAGCGAGGCATGTATCGCATGCCCTGTAACCTGTACCGAGGGACTTGTGGCTATAGTTGAAAGGTACGCCGATACCCCGGAGCTCAAAGGGATACTTCAACACTGTAAAGAGGGAAGGGATGGAGACTTTGCAATAGGCGCCCAATATCTGTCCGAGATACAGGGAGGATCTGATGTGCCATCCAATGTACTGGAGGCTGTTGAGGAAGGTGGAACCTGGAGATTGTACGGCACAAAATTTTTCTGCTCGGCCACACACGCGGACTATGCTGTTGTAACGGCAAAACCTGCCGGATCTGAAAAGGTGGCCCTCTTTGTGGTGCCATCGTGGCTGCCCGGCAATAAAGAAAGAGAGATAAGAAACGGGTACACCATCGACCGCATAAAGTGGAAGATGGGGACGAGCGAACTTACAACTGCGGAACTCACGTATAACGGAGCTGTTGCGTATCCTGTTGGTCCTCTTGACAGGGGTCTCGCAAATGTTGTCGGTGTGGTGCTCACCTATTCCCGCCTTACCGTGGGGCTTTCATGCGCCGCCTTCATGACAAGAGCTGTGCGTGAAGCCAAAAAATACAGTGAGCTCAGAGATGCCTTCGGAATCACCATCGGGGATTTCCCCATGGTGATTGTCCAACTGAGGGAACTGGAAAAGGCCTCGAAGAGAACCGCCGCCGCCGCATTCAAGGTGTACAGTGAATTTCTGAAACTCGAAGGAGGTCTCAAGGGAGGACTTGTAAACGACGAGCCTGAAGAGGTAAGAAAAAAGAGATTCAATATCAGGGAACTCATAATGCTTCAGAAAATTACTACTTCCTGGGATTCAACCGATGTCATACGCGCGGCCATGTCGATATTCGGCGGACATGGCGTAATGGAGGATTTTTCATCACTGCCGAGACTGTATCGCGATTCAGCGGTCAACGAGCTATGGGAAGGGCCCAGGAATGTACTTCTTGCACAGATACACCGTGACATGCAGAGGACTTCCGAATGGTACAAGCCATCGGAATTTATTGAAGACATATTACGTGGTGCAGATCCTGAGGTTATCAGAAAGTTTTCGGAGGATATAACGGAACTGGTTTCGCACCCGAGCCTTTTTGTACCAGATGAAAAAACCATGGAGATATGCAAGAGGTGGGACAACTTTTGTCATGACCTGTTCCACGCCTATCAGGATATTGCCCTGGCCGAAGTGGAAGGGTCTTTCCACGCCAAGGGTTGAGCCACACTGCACGCGGCCATGGGCGAAAGCTCGTGGCCGCATGCGACTATAATCTGCTTCCTTACGAAAATGATTTCTGCCCTGAGGAGGTCAGCTCTTTCCTGAGCATTCCCGCCATTATCCTTCCTATAAGCTTCATGTGGCAAGATACTTCTTCCCTGCTCCTCCCAGGATAGTCGCGAAACGTTATAAGAATGCCATTCATTGCCGCAAAAAAGGCATGGGACAAAAGGCGTGGATTGCTGTCAGGCATTACCTTCCTGAAGAGATTATCAAATTGATCGATAAGACTGCGCGCGTGCTGGTTTAAGCTTTCAAGCGATTCATCGCTGAGAGAACCGTCAAGCATAAAATGTGTCATCATCCTGAAGTACTGGTCATTGACACTAAGATAATCTATGAACTCTTCCGCCGCATTTTCGATGCAAAGCTCACTATCTTTGTCAATAATATCTCCCAATATTTCGGTGATTTCCTTCGCCCCTCTGAGAAATGCGTCAACGAAAAGGGTCTGCTGATCGGGGAAATAGTGGTATATAGACGCGGGCGAGATTCCCGCTTCTCTGGCAATATCGCGCATACTCACCTTATTGAACGGCTTTGACGCAAAAACCCGCTCCGCGGCATCCACTATGACGTCTTTTCTCGCCTCTCTTTCTCGTTGCCTCAATTCATTAAATGTATTTTTTTTATCCATCAAATTCTTGCCCTTCAAACAACTTATATGAACTGTCTGGAGGTATCATTTTTCAGGCCCGAAGTAAATACATTCCGGCGATACCGTTCGCAAATCGCTCAACCTACATGTCCGGTTGTTTAAGGTACATCCCAACAATTGTCTTGACATATAGTTTCTATGTCTATATTTTCTCAAAAAAATGCATTAAAAAAGAGGACAATATGACAACTGATTATTCTGAAATCTATGAGCGGTCTATCAGCAATCCCGAGCTGTTCTGGGGAGAAGCCGCTGAAGATGTACAGTGGGAGAAAAAGTGGGACAGGGTATTGGATGACAGCAACAAACCATTTTACAGATGGTTTGTCGGAGGCAAACTGAACACCTGCTACAACGCGTTGGATTATCATGTACAAAATGGCCGGGGGAACCAGACAGCCATAATCTATGACAGTCCAGTGACAAACACCGTAAGGAAGATAACTTATGCTGAGCTTCTCGATGAAGTCTCAACATTTGCGGGCGCCCTGAGAGATCTTGGCGTATCAAAGGGGGACACGGTTATCATCTATATGCCCATGATCCCGGAGGCCCCAGTTGCCATGCTCGCCTGCGCCAGGATAGGCGCCGTGCATTCCGTGGTATTTGGAGGTTTTGCACCCAATGAACTGGCAATACGCATCGATGATGCAAAACCAAAGGTTATTGTTTCCTCGTCCTGTGGCATTGAAGGGAAAAAAGTTCTTCCCTACAAACCGCTCCTGGATAAGGCAATTGAAATATCCGATCACAAACCGGAAAAGTGTGTTATCTTCCAGCGCCCCCAGGTTGAAGCTCCCCTTATCGAGGGTCGTGATTTTGACTGGGAATCCCTGATGAGCAAGGCACAGCCGGCGGATTGCGTAGCGGTATCGGCTACGGATCCCCTTTACATACTCTACACATCCGGAACAACCGGAAAACCGAAAGGTGTAATACGTGACAATGGCGGCCACGCCGTCGCCCTGAAATGGTCGATGAAATACCTCTACGGTGTAAACCCGGGCGAGGTGTTTTGGGCGGCATCCGATGTGGGATGGGTTGTCGGCCATTCATACATTGTGTACGCCCCCCTCCTGGCAGGCTGCACGACCATCCTGTACGAGGGGAAGCCCGTTGGAACTCCGGATCCGGGTGGTGTCTCCGTGCTGTTTACCGCCCCGACAGCATTCCGCGCTATCAAGAAGGAAGATCCGAACGCCAAGTACCTGAAGAAATATGATATAGGATCACTGCGATATCTCTTTCTGGCCGGGGAACGGCTTGATCCCGACACCTATCACTGGGCGGTTGATATGCTGAAGATACCGGTCATCGACCACTGGTGGCAGACGGAAACGGGGTGGGATGGGAATTGATTCCTTTCCAATCAAGGCGGGGTCTCCCACAAAGGCCGTCCCCGGTTACAATGTCCAGATCGTGGATCCCGATGGGAACACCCTCCCCGCCGGAGAAGACGGTATTATAGCAATAAAGCTTCCCCTCCCCCCGGGGTGCCTGCCGACTCTGTGGAATGACGACAAGCGATTCCTTGAATATGTAACGGAAATACCGGGATTTTATGTGACAGGCGACGGAGGTCATGTGGATGAAGACAGATATCTTTTTATCATGGGACGGATGGATGATGTCATCAATGTCGCAGGGCACCGGCTCTCCACCGGCGCTATGGAAGAGGTGGTGTCGAAGCACAGGGATGTGGCTGAATGCGCCGTCCTGGGAGCGAATGATCAACTCAAGGGCCAGGTTCCTATCGGGTTTGCCGTCCTGAAGTTTGGAGTGGATCGTGATCCGGATGAAATAACCAGAGAATTGGTACAGATGGTGCGGTCGGATATCGGGCCGCTTGCCTGTTTCAAGCAGTGCGCCATCGTCAAGGCCCTGCCTAAAACCCGTTCCGGCAAGATACTGAGAGGCACGATGCGCAAGATAGCCAACGGCGAAGAGTACATCGTTCCCTCAACGATCGAAGACGAGTCCGTTCTTGGCGGTATTGAAGAGGCAGCAAAAAAGTTAGGCCTGGGAAAATAAGCTCCAATCACACACTATGGCCCGGCGGCTTGTGCCGCTCGGGTTTGAAAGGGAGAGAAGACACGATGAAAGAGATCCTGCAGAGAGCAATCGACAAAAAACAGAAGGCCCTGTCCGAATATGACTCGAAACGTATTGTTGAATTGGCCGGGGTTGCAATAACGCGAGAGGGACTCGCAGACTCCAGAGATGAAGCCCTCAAGATAGCCGAAGAGATGGGTTTTCCGGTGGTGCTGAAGGGATGCTCCAGCACGGTGACTCACAAGACGGAGATGGACATGGTCAAACTGAACCTGGGCAGCAGCGACGACGTGGCCCGGGCATATGATGACATTATTCAAGCCGGCATGGAACTCGATGGCGTGCTGGTGCAGGAAATGATCAAGGGGGACAGGGAATTTGTTATAGGCCTGACACGTGACCCCCAATTTGGTCCGTGCGTCATGTTCGGCCTGGGTGGAATATTCACGGAGGTCCTGAACGACGTCAGCTTCAGAGTAGCACCCATTTCGGAGATCGACGCCATGGAGATGATCGAAGAAATAAAAACCAGAAAACTCCTTGACGAATTCCGTGGAAGTCCGGCCGTTGACAGAAACGCCCTCGTCAAAGCACTGGTGGGCATAGGCAAACTCGG
>JAFDAR010000116.1 GCA_019313735.1 Deltaproteobacteria bacterium
TGCCCCACGACTTGTGGATAAAGAAGAACACTTCAGCGCCGGGCACCGCGCGTGCCAGGGATGCGGAGAAGCGCTTGCCATTCGCCTGATGTGCAAGGCCCTCGGCAAAGACACTGTAATTGTAAATGCCACAGGCTGCATGGAGGTGATATCAACCATGTATCCCACAACCGCGTGGAACCTTCCCTGGATTCACGTGGCGTTTCCGAATGCCGCTTCAGTAGGATCAGGGGTCGAGGCTGCACTGAAGGTCCTGCGGCGCAAGGGGAAAATAGCGGATCGACGAGTAAAAACCGTGTGTATCGGGGGAGACGGAGGCACATTCGACATCGGCCTTCAGGCCCTGTCCGGAGCCATGGAGAGAGGGCATGATCTTCTCTATGTATGCTTTGATAACGAAGCATACATGAATACCGGCATACAACGTTCCGGCGCCACGCCCTTTGGGGCTTCGACCACCACCAACCCTGCCGGTGCGGCCAGTCAGGGAAAAAATGAATGGAAGAAAAACATTGCCGAGATTATCGCGGCCCACAATGTGCCCTATGTTGCTACGGCCTGCCATAGTTATCCCCTTGATTTCATGAACAAGGTAAAAAAGGCAAGAGCGGTTGAAGGACCGAGCTACATACACTGTCTGGCCGTTTGTCCGACCGGGTGGAGGGTGCCTTCAGATGAGACTATCAAGGCAGGCAGGCTGGCCGTTGAGACGGGGGTTTTCCCTCTGTATGAAATAGAAGAGGGGAAGTATCGAATGACCATCAAACCGGATAAGCTGAAACCTGTAGAGGATTATCTGAAAATCCAGGGCCGGTTTCGCCATCTTACACCCGATTATATACAGAGAATACAAGACAGGGTAACCATGGAATATAATAAACTGCTCGACAAGGTAGAAAATTTACATTCCTGGGACGAGTTGAAGGGATAAATGTAGCAGATAAAAGGCGTCGGGGGAGTGAAACTCCCGATGTCTTTGGTGCTGACACTACACAGGATAAGGTGCTTGAGAATGAGTAAAGTTGCATTTAGCAGTTGGAACGGCAAGGTCGTGGATAACCGGAATGGAAAAGCATCAAAGGATGTGGATGTAAGATTTCCCGAGCCCGGTGGTAAGTTCACGGCCATGATGGGATGGGGAGGTCTTGCGGTCAAAGATTCAAAGGCCGACATACTATCCCTTACCTTTAATTATCTTAAAGAAATACGCAAGATCTCATGCGGTGAATGTTCCGTCTGCATGATCGGGATCGACAGACTCCTCGATCTTATGGGAGGCATGGCAGGAGGGAAAGGCAGGAAGGCGGATCTCTCAGAGATGCGTGACATAGTGAAACGGGTGTCTGAAAACAGCAAATGCAGTTTCGGACAGTCAGCCCTCTTTCCGGTGCTCGACGCGGTCAAACACTACAAGTCCGATTTTCTCGCCCTGATCAATGGAGAAAAAAAGCTGGGAGACAAAGAGTATATGTCCGCGGTGACAGCGCCCTGCATGGACGCGTGCCCTGCCGGACTTGACATACCGGGATACATTGAACTGATCAAAAATAACCGGTTTAAAGAATCCCTCAACCTGATTCGCAAAGACTGCATTCTTCCCGGCGTTATCGGACGTGTATGCACCCATCCCTGTGAGGATGCATGTGTGCGCAAGGATATGGATGATGCCCTCTCGATCAGGCTGCTCAAGAGGGCGGTCGCGGATTTTGATCTGGGGAATGGCGCAAGTTCACTCGACACCCCCGGAGAGGAGAAGAAAGAACGGATCGCAATTATAGGAGCGGGACCGGCAGGTCTTGCCGCCGCTTACAATCTGCGTCTGAAGGGTTACGGCGTCACCATCTTTGAATCTCTGCCGCATGCCGGAGGAATGGCAGCTGTAGGTATTCCCGATTATCGCCTCCCTGAGGATATCCTCAGCCACGAGATAGACCTGATAAAGAGAATGGGCGTAGAGATCAGGCTGAATACAAAGATAGAAAAACTCAGCATGAAAGGCCTCCGTAAAGAGGGATACAGTGCTCTGTTTATCGCCGTCGGCGCGCACAAGGGGAATCCCATGGGCGTAGAGGGCGAAGAGGAAGGATATGAAGGCTTTGTGGATGGGGTCGAATTCCTCAGGGATATGAACCTCGGCAAGAAGATAAAACCTGCCGGTAAGGTCATGATCGTAGGTGGTGGAAATGTTGCACTGGACTGCGCTCGCAGTTGCGCGAGACTTGGCTTCAAAGATGTTGAGATTATCTACAGGAGATCAAGAGCCGAAATGCCGGCAAGCGATGAGGAGATAGATGGTGCCAAAGAAGAGGGTATCTCCATCAGGTTCCTGGCTGTCCCCGTAAAGATCATCGCGAAAGACGGGATAGTCACAGGGGCACAGTGCATCAAGATGAAACTGGGTAAACCCGATAAAAGCGGGAGGAGAAGGCCAGTTCCCGTTAAGGGTTCCGAGTTCACCGTAAAAACAAACATGATAATAGCCGCCATCGGTCAGCGTTCGGAGTTTCCTTCGATGACTGAAGGAATCAGTACGACCGACTGGGGGACCATAAAAGCGGATCCGATAACCCTTGCGACAGACATGGAAGGTGTCTTTGCCGGTGGGGATTGCGTGACAGGTCCGGCTACGCTGATAGAAGCCCTCAATATGGGAAACCGTGGCGCCCGAAGCATAGACTGTTATCTCCGTGGGAAAGAACCGGCAGAGAGCGTATCGTTTAAGGACATCGACCTGGCGAAGCAAAGAGGGCGGGGATTTGTTGTTACCGAGCCCGCGGGCAGGGTTGCCTTCCTTGATGTGAAGGAAAGGATCGGCGGATTTGGAGAAGTAGAAGGTGGATTCATCGCTGCTGACGCCATGAAAGAAGCGCGGCGCTGCCTTCATTGTTACAGGGTTGTAGTCTGGGAAAAGGCTGTATAAAACATAGCGGATAAGGTGATAATGATGCTTAATATTGTAATAGACGGGCAGAAGGTTAAGGCAAAAGAGGGATCAACCATACTGGAGAATGCCCGGACATTGAAGATAGAGATTCCCACCCTTTGTCATCACGGCGAGCTTACCCCCTTCGGAGCCTGCCGCCTGTGCAGTGTGGAAGTGAAGACCAACGGAAAGTGGCAGATCGCCACATCCTGTAATACTCCGGCTGAAGATGGAATGGAGGTTATAACCGGTTCTGACAGGGTAAAGGAGAGCAGAAAAGCAGCCGCGCAACTCCTCTATTATAAGTACCCCGAAACCCAGGCGGTAAAGGAGATAGCACAGAAGCTGGGAGTGAAAGTATCTCCCGGGAAAGCCGAAGGGCATGACTGCATACTCTGTGGATTGTGCGTCAGGACATGCCAGGAGATTGTGGGTGTGGGAGCGTTGACATTTCGTGACAGAGGGCGTGACCGGGATATCGATGAACCGGTAATCGACTTTGATCCGAGTGCCTGCATAGGATGCGGTTCCTGCGCCTATGTGTGCCCCACCGGTTACGTAAAGATGGAGTACGATGGTGACGGCGAGAGGAGAATTATCTGGGACAAGGTCTTCAAGATGGTCCCCTGCAAGGTATGCGGAAGATACTTCGCGCCGGAAGACCAGCTCAAATATATAAGCAAGACCACCGGAGTGCCCTTCAGCGAACTGACCACCTGCGTTGATTGCAGATAGGGTTTTTACAATTCAGTTGTAAAAGATTATAAGTTCTGATAGAAAATCTTTTCGATTTTGAAGATATAGACATTCCCCAGTAGCTCAGTTGGTAGAGCAGCTGGCTGTTAACCAGCTTGTCCGTGGTTCGAGTCCGCGCTGGGGAGCCAGAA
>JAFDAR010000117.1 GCA_019313735.1 Deltaproteobacteria bacterium
AATTCATAGCCCTCAACAGACTCTATGAGTTTCCGGGGTTCTTCATGGATATCCAGCACACGTTTCAGGTGACATGAATCATGGTAAGTGATCTTTATCGCATCGGCCTTTGTGGCTGCTTTTTTCAGGCGGCCTGTCTTATCATATTCACGGGCGACGAAGAAGCAAAACTCTTGCATCTTGTCCGCCATACTTTTTGCCCGTACCTTCCATTCCGGATCATCCTCAAACAGATGAGGGTAGTCGCGAATCTGTTCGACACCTGTAGGGCATGCACAGATGATGACGTCGATATCGAGATCCTCAAATGCCTCTATGTTGTTCATTGCGATCTTCTTTGTATGCTCGACATCTCCGGTAGCCGACACTGGCTTTCCGCAACACCCCTGTCCGTCAGGGTAAACAACCTCCATCTTGAGGTCCTGGATGACCTTGATTACGCTCTCTCCGGTTTCCGGGAAAACAAAATCCATTGTGCAGCCGCTGAAAAAACCAACTCGTTTTACAGGCTTTTCAATCTTTTTTATTACTTTATCGATACGATCACGAAGCGGAACGTTCGCTATGGACGGAAGACTGCGGTCTTTGGTCATTCCCGCGAGGAAGAAGGGCAGGTGGCGCACCAGGCCTTCCGACGTGAAAGGTTTCTGGGCGATGGAAGCCGCGCGCAAAAGGCCGTGAAACAACCGCCTGTTTGTCATGACATTGAATATCTTATCCATTACAAAGGGCAGGCCATGTTCTTTGACCGACCGCCTGCGCAGTTCTTCTATGAGGCCTGGGATATCGATCATTCCCGGGCATACCGTGGTGCATTTGCGGCACCCGATACACAGCTCGTTAAAATCCTCAAACTCTTCCATGCCGCTCATGAAAGCAGTCAGGATGGTCCCTATCCCCCCCGCGTAAGTGTGCCCCCCGTATACATGCCCCCCGACAAGCGCATAAACTGGACAGACATTAAGACAGGATCCGCACCGTATGCACTGATATATCTCTTTAAAGGTATCGTCATGGGCGGCGGCGAGTCGCCCGTTGTCGAGGAGGATGTAATGTACCTCCTTTTCATCTTCCTCCCATCTGCCCTTCCTTTTGACCATGACAGGCGTAGGCCCGGATATTATGCTCATGTAGCTTGTCATGAGCTGAGCTGTCGCGCCCCTGGGGAGGAGTCGCAGGATGGGGGTTGCGTCTCTCAATGTGGGGATGAGTTTTTCGTACCCTATGATAACGACATGAATGCGCGGGAGTGTCGTGACGAGCCTGGCATTTCCCTCATTCGTTACGAGACCGATGGCCCCGTTTTCGGCAATACCAAAATTGGCCCCTGTTATTCCCGGGAGAAATATTCAGAGACCTGATAGCGATTCAGATGTATGGCGGGCAGGACCATGTGGGAGGGTTTATGGCCAGCCAGAGAAATAATCCATTCGCCTAAATCCGTTTCCTTGACCTCGATGCCGGCTCCTTCAAGGGCCGGATTAAGATCCACCTCTTCCGAGGCCATCGATTTCGACTTAACGATGCCTTTGACGCCTCTTTTCCCGCAGAGATCCAGAATATATTTTTTGAGATCATCCCCCGTCTTTGCCCTGAATACCTTGACGCCGCGCTTTGTTGCCTCCTTTTCGAACCTGTCGGCTAATTCTTCGATCCTTTCGACAGAGCCACGTTTCATTGATTTGAGGCTCTCACGAAGTGCATCCACATCTTCTACATTCTCAAGGGCCCTTTCGCGGGCCGGCGGGTATTCTTCCGCAAAACGCCCTAATGCGCTCCTCAACACATCATCATTCAGTTTTTCTTTTATTTCTCTTTTCAGATTGCGACGTTTCGACATTATGCCGCGCCTCCATCTGTCCCTTCATCAACGGCAATAATGACAAATCTGCCGGGACCATGAACACCGATAGTCAAAACCCTCTCTATGTCGGCCGTGCGGCTGGGGCCCGTAATCCAGCTTATATATCCCTCTGTAAAGAATCCGGATATGATATCTATCGCGTCTTCTATACCCGGAACAATGTTACGGCTTTCCATGAAGGCTATGTGCAGTGGGGGGAGAGAAGAGACAAGGCGGCTTTCGATAGCCAGCGCGTCCTGGCAGACGCTCCCGCACTCCGCGATTCCGAATTCGACGCCGGATATTCCTATATCGGCGGTACCGATATTTTCAGCTATATCGCCCTGTTCCGTATAGACTGCGACACCATTATCTTTGAGTTCATTTACAATCCCGGATGCTTCAATAAGGGAACATGATACCAGTGCGACCGACTTTGCGCCCGTTTCCTTGACGATATCGAGAATAATTTTCCCGGCTTCATCCGCTCTTTTTACGCGGAACACTTCGGTTGAAACATTCTTAGCGCGAAGCTCAAATTCCTCATACAGGTGACTGCCAAATTTGCCGGCAGGAAGTTTATCCTGCCAGTTATCGCAGGTTCGTTTCACGATCCCTGTCCCCCGATTTCATCCTTATTTACCAGAGCCTGTGACCAAACCAGAGGTTCAGGCCAGCCGTGCTTTTGCGCAACCTGCGGCACGGTAAAATCTTTCAATAAATCGCTATTAGGGAAAGAGGGGACGACCTTAAATATTCAAATAACTCAGGCTTCCAGTTGAAGACCCCGTTCCTTCGCCATGCTCTCTCCTCGTTGAACCGCATAACTGACAGCGGCAGGCGTCATGTCAAATTTCCTCGCCAAATCCACCATAGGCATTCCCAATTCAACCACAGTCCAGTAGCAAAGTAAATCCCTGGCACGGACCCGGTCCTTTTGTCGCCCTCTTCCGGTTATATAATCCTTTTCCACATGGAATAATATGGAGATCTTCTCAACAACCTTTTCAAAATCATAGCCCAGACTTTTGAGTTTATATTTCCGGGAAAATTGCTCTTCCGATTCAGAAAGTACATCACTTACAAAATCGCTCACCCCTAATATTCGTTGATCGCTCTTGATACGATCCTGTCCGCTCAGCCTCATCTTTTTGACTTCATCCCAACCACCAAGGCTTCTTATCAAACCGCCTCCTACCAGCTCAGGCCGCCGCCCCAGGGGAATGCCCTTTTTAACATAGGATTCATACCCCTTTCTCGCTTCACCAATCCTTCGTCCAAAAAAGCCTAAAACATAGTCAACATCCTGCCATTGCCTCTCTTTCTTCCCCATCAAGACGCTGTGCCCACTATAAGAATAACGATCCAGTTCCTTCATATCAAACACAATTTTTGCCCTTAATGGATTCAAATGAATATACCGAACCAGTTCCTGCAAATAGGCATCTTCCTGGCATATAATGGACTTATATCTGTTTTGGAAAAGCTGCCCGTGGCGTTTGTGCCGCCTGTTATAAGATACCGCATATCCGGTAAGCAATCTTCTCATTAGAGCGGCAATCCCTGAGGGACCGCTTCTTAACAAAAAATGGGCGTGATTCGGTAAAAATGACCATGCGTAGCATTCGGTTTTGGTTTCAGGCAGGAGAACAGATAGCCGTTCAATGAAGTTTTCACGATCTTTATCATCATTGAATATCTTTCGGCGTTCTATTCCTCTGATCATAATATGATGCAAGAGGCCGGGAGTATCTATTCGGGCTATCCTAGGCATGCCCGCAACATACGTCCAAATATACTTTCTGTCAAGTTATTTAACTATTTAAGGTCGTCCCCCTTCTTACGAGACTTTCTGATTTGCTCCAGCGTCCAGAAGTAGCCGGGCCATTTCTGAATGACCATGACCTGTTGCAACATGCAACGGAGTCGCACCCCGCGCTATCATCACCCAAGGCACTTTCCCGAAGAACTCTTCTTGCCAGACCTGCGGATTGGGGCCAAGATGATTCGACGGAGGCCCCCCTCTCATTTGGGCATTCACATCAGCGCCAGCTTGCAGTAATAGATATGCCATCTCGTGGTTGTTGTTACGAGCCGCGAAGTGCAACGCGGTGTATCCGTGGTACTGCCGGTCCTTTGCGTTGACATCCGTGCCACTTGCGAGTAGTCGCTTCAAGGTCCGCATGTTGCCGTCGGAGGCGGCACTGAAGAACTCTCTCTGCTGCTTTATGCGTCTAAAGAACAATGGCGACTCCTTTCCTTTCATTTTCCCAAAGCCGACCGTCGCAAATCAGCAGCGCGGTATTTCGGCTCCGCTGAATTTGGAGGTGAGGCCTTATTTATTATTCACCTCGAATTGAATCCAATTAAAGCTCGCCAATTTACATGTGATCCAATATTTTTAAAGCATTCGAGATCAACCTTCAAACGACCGCCATGAAAATTATTTTCAAATTCCATCAATTCATTGAGGATGGTTTCGTATATTTCCTCTGAGGAATTCTCAGGCCAAAATGTTCGTTCGAAACCTTTTCCAATGAGTGAGATTTGACGATGTTTGGGCCATCTGAGAAGTCTCTTTGCGTTTGTGAACCAGAGGTCAGCTCGTATTTGTGAACCAGTTATAAATAAACGAAGCCAAGCCACCGCTTGGTTAAAATTCCATGGTGCACCATATCTTTCCCAAAAATCTTGCTCAGCAGATTCAACTACATGTCGTGATAAGCGATACCTCCCGCCATTTGGCCAGAGGGTATCGAGATGATTATTTAAATCTCTGTCATAATCAGCGTTAAATTTTTCCTGAGTACAACGATAGATTGGAATCTCAAAAAAGAATTTATCATCCTTCATTTATTATTCCTTATTGAGGCCGAACGGCGCGTTTCACCTGCCGGCGGTGGACAGCACTACCGTATTTAGTGTTTCGGAAATCCCGAATAATTCAAGCCTATATTAAACCGCACGACCCAGCCGGTCAGTTTGCAAACGCATGGTTAAATTTTTTCTTCAATTTTATCTATTTCCGCCTGAAGGTTCTCTTCAACCACTTTCACAAGAGATTCAATTTCGGAGACTCGTGAATCAAGTTTAGCATAATCATAGCTCCGAAAAGCCATGGGAAACCATTTTTGAGAAGCTGTGCTCCAGTTAGCAACCTTTGGCCTGCGGTATGTATAGTCGGTATGTGCGAATAGTTGGTTCCTTAACTTGGTTAGGTCATCATGTAATCGACGAAGGTTTCTTGGAACCACCTTCTTTGTCAGTTTATGTTTAGGAATATCTTGCCCCTTATTGCCTGAGAAGGGGCGAGCATAGGACACAACAATATCTCTAAGGAGGCAATGTCGAACATCTTTGCGACGATACCGTTTTAGGACGCAAAGTGAATGCTTTGTTGACTCTAAATCTATGGAATAGAGCCTATAGAAATAATATTTTTCGATATCTGTATCTGTCATGTCCGCTACTTATTTATGTGGTGCACTTTGAATTTGAATCTACCCAGATAAACAATGTTAAGGACGAGTAAATTTTACTGATTCTTTAGATGCTAGGCCAGATGTTATTTGCAGAGCGGTCGATAGATTATTGTGAGCATCTAAGTAATCTTCTTTGTGCTTAATCGATTCTTTAAATTTTTCAATTGCTTCTTCATATTTCTCGAGTCTTGCCAATGCGAGTCCCCAATTATTCCATACTTCTGAATAATCTGGTTTGTATCTAATGGCCTCTTTATATTTTTCAATCGCTTCTTCGTATTTTTTAAGCCTAACTAACGCAAGTCCCCAATTATTCCATGCTTCTGGATAGTCAGACTTGTATTTAATAGCCTCTTGATAATTTTCAATTGCTTCTTCTATTTTATTAAAATCTTTTTCTAGTATTAGACCGATATTATACAATGCATTGACATGAGATGGATTATATTCAATTGCTTCTCTAAATTTTTCCAGTGCCACTTGTTTGTTCCCTTGATCATAAAGCATTACGCCCTTACTAAATGCCATAATAGCCTTTAATCTTTTTAATATATTCATTTTTTTGTCGTAATGCCGTTTAAATTTAACGCCCTGAATCACCGGTGTGAGTGGAGCGCCAGCGGAACTCACATCCGAGTGAATTCAGTTGTTAGGGCTTCTATTACCATAAACCCACGGAAAACTGGGGACACTTCCCGTATTAATTTGAAAATACGGGAAGTGTCCCTCTATTTACTATTTACGCTATTTTCTCTATTCTCTATTTTTCCTATTTTGGTCGTTCTGTTGTCAACAAATAGAACTGTCCGGTTTTGTAGCAAATGAATTGTCCGCTTTGTACTGTCCAGAAAAGCTGCGGAAGTCGCAGACTGAAACAGCTTTTCTGAGGAAATGACGA
>JAFDAR010000118.1 GCA_019313735.1 Deltaproteobacteria bacterium
AACTGGTAACTGGTAACTGGTAACTGGTAACTGTAAACCGCTACTATTTAGGAACGGCCATATAACAAAAAAGAATGTACTGTGTCAAACCATCAGTTTTATTTCATCTATCCTGCGCAACAGTCGTTTAACCTCTTTGTGCTTTTTCCCTTTTCTGCCAACAGCGGAAAGCACGCCAAGTTCATCGAGACGTTCTACAGGCAGCAACGGGTTTTCTTCCTTTAATATAATTCTCAACTCTGAAGAAATCCTGTACCCCGATAGCCTTTCGACAAGACCCGCAGAGACGGCATTTCTGATAAGCTTTTCCGTAATACTGTCAATTCTGAAACCAAACCTCTTCTCAAATCTGGCGGCACGAAATATTCTTGTGGGATCATCGATAAAACTTCTTTCATGCAGAACCCTTATCAATCTCTTCCTTATATCATCCCTCGCATGGAAGAGGTCAAGCAGATCCCCAAACCGGCCCGGGTTTAAGCCGACCGCAAGTGTGTTTAAGGAAAAATCCCGCCTGGAGATGTCATCCCTTATGGAACCGGGCATCACCAGAGGAAGCGCCGCGGGTCGTTCATAGGTCTCGATCCTTGCCATCGCTATATCGGCCTTAAAACCATCGGGAAACACAAGATTTGCCGTCCCAAATTTTTCGTATGTGATAAGACGCGCGCCCTGATCAACAGAAAATCTGGACGCAAAGGCAATACCGTCTCCCTCTATGACCACATCAACATCGAGATTGTCACGCTGCAGGAACAGATCGCGCACAAGCCCCCCCACGGCATATGCTTTAAATCCCATCTCCTCCGCGCAGGTGCCGGCATCTCTCAACAGATTCAGGACCCGCGACGGAAGCTCGTTAAGTAATTTGCTAATATTCATAAGCATTTTCTACACATTCCGGAAGAAACTACAGACTAAAATAATCGGGGACAGGTTTAAACCTGTCCCCACTGTAGAAAGTCAATACTGTACTCTTTACAAAACCGTCAAACAAAAAAATGGCCCCTGGTTGTAAAACCAGGGGCCGGCATAATCTCTAATTCTTATTAAATCTTTTCAGCAAGGGCTTTACCCGCCTTGAACTTAATGACCTTCTTTGCCTTGATCTGAATCGTTTCTCCAGTCTGCGGATTCCGGCCTGTTCTTGCGTTCCTCTTCACCACCGAGAACGTGCCAAAACCGACGAACCCAATCTTGCCGTTTTTCTTGAGCTCGGCAGTTACATTATCAACATACGACTCCAGAGCTCCGGCAGCCTGTACCTTTGTTATCCCCGCATCCCCCGCAATAGCTGTTATCAATTCAGCTTTCGTCATATCTCTCCTCCTCCTTTTCCTGTTGTTGCAACATTTATAAGTAAAACACCTGAAACATGCCCTACACGTAATCTAAGACCTTTGCATAACGTTGCCTTTTGCCCAATTTCTGCGTCAGTCTCAAATTTTAATTCTCGAAATATCCAATATATTCCTGTGGTTAAAATTCTCACTTTCCTTGAACTTGAACAAATTTGAACATTCTGCAAAGATCTCAATCTCTCCGAGTACCACTTTGCCAGGATGATAACTCCCGGGAAATCTCCTCTGGAAAGACTATAAGCAAAAACACCGCAAACCCACGCTGGTACGATAACAGAAACAATTGATTTCTGACGTAACATAAAGAAAACCAACAATCAAGCAAAAATTATGGGAAACCGGTATAAAAAATCTTGTCGCAGATGAAGGACCTGGGCATACACGAATGATTATCTTGAAGAAGATCCACGCTGCTTTACAGGTAACTATGCAGGTTGTTTAGACTGTCCCGACGAGTCGGGATTAGGAAAAAACGGGGATACAGCGTATTTTGAAGTCCCGATTTGAATCGGGACTTCAGCCTGACTACGTGAGTAGTCACCTATTTCTTTTTCACAAGAAAATACAGATCCCCTTCCTCTTTCAGATGCCCGGCTGTAATCTCCGCGTTATCTCCCCTTCCGCAGAACAGGTCCACCCTTCCCGGTCCTTTGATCGCCCCCCCGGCATCCTGATTGAGGACAAACCGGGAAAAAGGTCCCCAGGATATAATGTTGCCATCTTCATCTATAACAGGTTTTTTTACTCTGATAAAAGCGAGCGCTCCCCTGGGAAACATGGCAGCATCAGTGGCTATCGATCTTCCCGGTGTTACTGGCACATCAAGACTTCCGACAGGTCCCTCTTCAACGATGCGGAAAAACACATAACTTTCATTACAGCTCAATATATCAAACATGTCTTCAGGATGTGCCCTCAGGTATCTCTTGATACCATTGAGAGACACCTCTCCTATCGACATTTTCCCCTGTTCCACAAGCATTCTGCCCACACTCCGATAGGGATGACCGTTACACTGCTCATAACTTACATGCACAAGACCGCCTCCGGAGAGTTTTACAACTCCGGATCCCTGAATCTGCAGGAAAAAGAGATCAACGGGATCGGAAAGCCAGAGGATCTCAAGCCCCCTCCCCTCAAGGCACCCATTTATATCTATATCACCGCGCGTATAATAGGGAACGGCCCTGCCATCCTCAATCCTGGCAATGACGCGCTCCCCCCTGTATTTTTCCCTGAACTTTCCAAGGTCTATTACAACGTGGTCGTCAGGTGTCCGATAGATGGGATAGCGATACTCCTCTGTCCTATCAAATGACCCGGCAAGGATCGGTTCATAATATCCGGTGAACAGTACCTCTCCGTCGCGCCTTCCAACACTTTTGTATATGTCAAAGGCCTGTTTTATCATCTCCGCTCTGTCACTGCTTGAACCCGGCATCCTGATAATTTTCAGAAACTCGCGAAGGGATTCTTTCAATTCTCCCGTCGTGCATACACGGTTTCCGAACAGGAACTCTCTTGTCTCCGGCAGGCGGTTATAATACCTCATGCTCCTGTAAATCGCGAGTTCCAGGGAAGGCTGGTCAAGGTCATCTTCCAAGGCGCGCAACTCGCGCGAATCAACCGGGACAAGGGGCGTGATCTTCTCCCTCTCCGGCACTATCACAGCGCAACCCGCCAGGAAAAATATAAACAGACAGAGCAGTTTTGTTCTCATATTCAAGGTCATCAAACAATCCACGTTATTGTGTTGTTGAGTTACACCTGTACCAGATGGACGGAAAAACATCAACGACATTTGGAAGGAAACAACACAGATTCTGTATGCCGTTGTGAACGGATTAATCCGGCATAACCAACTCAACTGAAATAAAATTAATATTTTGAAATAATCTCACATCTGTTATATAAGCCGCATTCGTATGTCTGGCAAATAAGGGGACAGGCTACTTTTTTCTCTTGGGACACGATCAAGGTTTGATAAAACTAAATCGGGTCATGTCCCCGAAGTAGCGCGGGGGCTCTGTGTTCCACGGAGGGACAACGCTTATTCGGAGTTTACCCGTAAAGGTTTTACTATTTATTGAGCTATTACGCTAAAGATAGGAACCGCCATGAAAATCAAGACCAGATTACAGATAGTTGTTATTTTAACCCTGATCATATCTGTCACGGTTGGCCTGTTTATTTTCAGCGCGTACAGGGAAATGAATGAATGGGGCCAAAAAGAGATCACAACAGGCAGAGTAGCCAGTAATGTGGCTAGACTGAAAATCGTAACGCATGAGTATCTGCTCCATCCCGGAGAACGTTCGCTCATGCAGTGGAAAGCAAGCCGCGATTCTTTGGCAAAGCTCCTGACGGAAGAGGCAAATATTTT
>JAFDAR010000119.1 GCA_019313735.1 Deltaproteobacteria bacterium
AAAAGCATGATTTTAGGCTGCATGGCAAGACCGCGCGCGATGGCCACACGTTGCTGCTGACCCCCGGACAACTGATCAGGATATGAATAGGCTTTTTCACGGATGCCCACTCTTTCCAGCTGTTGAAGGCCAAGTTCCTCCGCTTCTTCCGGACTGGTTTTTCTGACATTGATGGGTGCAAGTGTTATATTCTGGAGTGCGGTCATGTGGGGATAGAGGTTAAACTGCTGGAAAACAAACCCTATCTCGGCCCTTAAATGGGTGAGGTTTATCCGGTGGTCGTGTATGGGTATGCTGTCAACAATAATCTCACCGCTCTTTATCGGTTCCAGCTTGTTTATACATCTGATAAGGGTGCTCTTTCCCGATCCGCTCGGACCGCATACGACAACCACTTCTCCCGTGGCCACGTGAAAATTGATATCGTTAAGGACGTGAAGTTTTCCGAACCACTTATTCACGTTTTTAAAGGTGATCATTAGATGGATGCTCCTAACGCATATTTTGTGATTTATACTTCCCGAACCTGACATTGTCAATAACGAAGTTCAGAAAAGCACATTTTTGTTTAATGGTAATAGCCGACATGGACAATAATCTGTTTCGGCTGTTGACAAAATTCTATTATCCTACTATTCTGAGCAAACAAATTTGCAATCCCGACTTGTCGGGACAGTCGGGACAGTCGGGACTGTCACAAGAGCACACAATAAAAACAGGGAACCAAAGGCTTTTGAGAAAATGAAAAATCTGGATCCATCCAGGATAGCAATCATCGGGCCCGGAAGGCTTGGAACTTCCTTTGCCTATAAGTTCGGGCGCGACGGAAAAGATATAACCATATATTATCACGACGCCGAGACATGCAGAGAAATCAATAGGTCTCACTTAAACCCCAGGCACCTGACGGAGGATCTTGCAAAAATGCTTGGGGGCATGGAAAATGTCCCCGGGTTGTTGAACGTCACGGCAACAAATGATCTGGAAAGGGTCGTTGAGGAAAATGATTTTATCATACTCGCGATAACCATGAATAGTCTCCGGGAACTGCTGAGCCATATAAAACCCCTGATAGCGAGAAAAACAGGCCAGACATGCCTTGTATCTCCGATAAAGGGTCTGTCTTCGGACGAAAAGACCAGCGAGCTGACAACTCCGTCTCAGATGATAAAAGACCACCTCTTCGATCTCAAACACAAATTTGATGTTATCTGTATTGGAGGGCCGTTCTTCGATATAGATATAGCGACAGGCAGACCGGTATGCGTAACTGTGGCGGGAAATAAACGCGCGGCAAAAGCCTTTAATCTCAACTTCCTCAGGCTGAATCGCAGGGAATTAAGTTCCTATTACAATTTTGATACTGTTGGCATCGAGTCATGTGGCGCCTTGAAAAACATCGTGGCAAACCTGAAAGGGGTCACTGACTGCTTGAATCTGGGAAGTTCCCTGCCCGGAACCATTTTCGCGAGATCCGGCGTTGAGATAAGGTCCCTGTCAAAGTTGCTGGGGGGAAGCTTCCAGGCATTTTACAGCCAGGCCGGTGTGGGTGACATGTATGTCACGATCTCATCGGAGGCCAGCAAAAACTACCGATATGGCAAATATTTCTATCAATTATTTGACGGTAATCCCATAGAAACAGATATCAGGACACTGGAAAAGATAGATGGAACTCCGGAAGGACCAAACACGATAAAGAGCGTGCACAGATATCTGGAAAAGAGAAACATGTACAGTCCCCTGTTCCAATGCGCCCACAGGATATTTTACGAAGAGACAAGCAGGGATGAGATAAGGGAAGATGTCATACAGGCCTGCCAGTTTGACAAAAGGAACAAGGAGTATATAGGCCTCATTTCAAAACTGCTCTACAAAATGTTTCCCAACGTCTGGTACAGAAGACACAAGGGCATCCTCTCTTAGGGAATAACGAATTCTGCCGGCTTGGTTCATGACAGACCCTTATATAGTCTTGTCTGTCAAGGTAATCAAAAAAACTGCTCTACCCTTGTCTACACTTGATTCTGGTCGTCTTCTTCGACATCGGACAGTTCTGACACTTTTTTCATCATACCCTGTATCTTTCTCTGAAACAACTGAAGCAACTGTGGACAGGCTGTAGACATTCAGGTTACAAAAAGATAGGAGGCTGTCCGAGAATAGCAATTTTTTCCAAAATCAAGGCTTGCGAAAAAAATGACCGCAGGTGCCCCGCAGGAAATGCCCTTGGGGTGCATATAGTTGATATTCTGAGGATAATTTTTTGAGCATAACGCAGAGTTTGGGGAAAAGGGCATTCTCGGACAGCCTCCTGGCAGCCTTCAGCCTGATCATGTGAGTAGTCACATCAGATATATTCCAGTATCTGTAGAAGATCGGTTACAACAATATCAGGCGACGCATCTATACATCTTCTATCGTCCCCCCTCAGATTCAGAGACCTGCCATCACCCGCAAAGAGGGCCGTCTGAAAACCGATCGTCATGGCGGGAAATATATCCTTCAGCATATCATTCCCAACATATAGAACATCGTTTCTCGCTATTCCCATTTTTTCAAGTCTTCCCGCGGCCTTCTCAAATATGTCAAGAGAGGGTTTCCCATAACCCAGAACATATGAAAACAAGACAAGGTCATCCACAAACCCAAGCCCTGTAAGATCATTACCCAGCAAGGAAGTAAACAGACAGGGCGTATAAAACTGGGCATTTGAGATCACACCCATAGGGATATTTTTTTTCCTGCACCCGTTTAACATCTCTTCCAGATGGGGCATCGGGCATACAGGATTAACAACAAGTTCATACTCGACAGCAAAGTCTTTGATCCTGTCCATATCTTCAATACCAAGCACCTTTTCCCATATCTCTTCAATCCTGACCTCAGGACAGGTTATCCCCTGATCTGCCAATCTTTCCTTGCCTCTTTCAATTTCGCGGAAGAACTCTTCAAGCAGAATCCCGGGGGGAATGTTTATACAATACTTGTCGAGTAAACCAGCTATCCTGGTAATATTTCGCCCGGACCATTCTTTTGCCACGCTTATATCTCCCGCTTCGCTTATAAAGAGTGTGCCATACACATCAAAAAGGATCGCCTTGATGGCGTTTTCAAGCGTCCCCCTTCTGGAAATAGAAACGGGCATCACATCAATCGGCCTGGAATAACTCTTAATAAGTTTGTCAAATGACATCTACACCCCCCAGAACCAGCTGTTTGCCGTAAGAATCGCAAACTTGACAAAAGTTATACACCATCCCATAAAATATGCGAATATGAAAATAAGGTTCTTCTCTAATTTACCTGGAGAAAAGGAAAACCATATCCTGGTATCTGGAAAACAGTAAATGGGTGCAACGCGTAAGGAATAATGAATACCAGTCCTGGATATCGGAACAGGACCAGTGGGGACAGGTTTAAACCTGTCCCCGATTATTTTTAGACTGTAGGCTGAAGGCATTTAGGTTACAAAAAAACACAGCCTTTATCCTATCTACCTTCAGCCTAATAGCCTTTCCCGATTTGAATCGGGACTTCAGACTGGCTACGTGAACAGTTCTGTAATTATTTACGAAAGTTTTGGATAGAGTTAAGTCCCTGCCCCCATTTCTCACCCTTTACGGGTGGTATCCTCGACAATAAAGGGTGCGGACCTCACGCCTATGCTTCCCTTTTTCACCCACACACGACATATCTTTACAGACGTTCCCTCCATTGTAACCAGGTTGGGCAGTTCTTCC
>JAFDAR010000120.1 GCA_019313735.1 Deltaproteobacteria bacterium
TGGTAATTACGTAACTTATGGTGTCCGTCTCCGCGCCTCCAAGATTCTTCGGCGCCTGAATTCCGAAGTAACCGAGCTTTCCCATCATCTCGACAATTTCCCAGGGGAAACGGGCTTCCCGGTCAATCTCGCCGGCGATTGGCATAATCTCACGCTCACAGAACGCGCGGACGGAACGGCGTACAGCACGATTTTTTTCTGTTAGAAGTGTATTCATAAAACCTCGTGTAATCCATATCATAACGCCATTTTGTTGAATGGGTATTGGCGAAGCGACAGGGGGAAGCTATCAAAATTTGAGAAACGAGTCAATCTTTCTGTAAGTCGGTCTGAAATATCTTTCCCGGATTGAGTATCCCAAGCGGATCGAAGATCTTCTTGATTTCTTTCTGGATGCGGATGCTTTCCGCGGAGAGTTCCATCGGCAGGAATGGTTTTTTGACAATCCCTATCCCGTGTTCACCGGAGATAGTTCCACCCATGGACAACACCTTTTTCAACAGTTTTACGATTCCTTCATCTGCCCTGTCTCTGCGTTTCCGGTCTTGTGCGGTGATATTCACGTGAATGTTCCCATCTCCGGCATGGCCGAAAGAGAAGATCTTCACCCCAAACTCTTCTTCAAATCCGCGCAGACAGCCAACCAGGTCCGCGATTTTTCCTATGGGAACAACAATATCCTCGTGCAGATAGAGAGGAAACCTGTCTTCGATCCGCAGAGAGACCTCCCTGCGAATCTCCCATATCCTGGCCCTCTTGAGAGAATCGGGGGCCATGACAACATTGGCCGCGCCTTGCTCCATGCAGATCCCGCCGATGGTCTCCATCTCTTTTTCTATCACGCCCTGGACGCCGTCCGTTTCTATGATGAGCATGGCCTTTGCCGATCTTGCCTCTTCGAACGGGAGAAGATCCCCCGTTATCTCCAGACATCTGTCGTCGAGAAACTCCACGGCACAGGGGACATGCCCCCGGATCAGCATGGTAGTAACCGCGTCCATAGCGGAGGTAAGCCTCGGGAAAAATGTGACTAGCGTCGTTATCGTTTTTGGGTGCGGTATCAATTTAAGAATAAGTTTTGTAATTACACCCAGAGTTCCCTCTGATCCGAGTAGCAGGTGGCGCAGGTCATAGCCGACCACGCCCTTTCTTGTCCTCACCCCGGCTTCGATTATCTCACCCGATGGAAGTACCGTCTCAAGCCCGAGGACATAATCCCTGGTGGTGCCATATTTGACGCAGGAGGGGCCCGCGGCATTCGTGGCGGCATTTCCACCGATGGAACAGGTGTCCAGGCTCGCGGGGTCAGGTGGATAGAAGAGGTTTTTCCTCCTCACGGCATTTTGAAGGTCGAGTGTTATAACGCCCGGTTCCACCACCGCGATCAGATTATCCCTTTCGATGGAAAGGATGCGATTCATCTTCGCGAGAGACAGCACCACACCCCTGAACAGCGGAACAGCGCCCCCCGCCAGGCCTGTGCCCAGTCCCCGCGGGGTGACGGGGAAGGAGTATCTGTTTGCCAGGCGCAACAACGCGCTGACCTGCCGCGGCGATGTCGCTTCAACAACAAGTTCGGGAAGGCGTGTGTCTTCACCGGCATCTTTTCCGAATTCGTGAAGCTTTTCAGAATCCCGGACAATGGCGTCGAGCCCCACGGCCTTTTTGATTTCGCTTAGAATTTCCGGTGTAATTGGTGAATATGAAGGCATAATCCTAGGACTGTCTAACTGTATTGTTCAAAACCGGGCAGTTGGAGCCGGTATTCCAGACGATGAAGCAACCAGGCGGCGACTGAAGTCAGGAGGAGATAGACTGCTCCGATCACCATGAAGGTTTCGGTGTATCTGAAGCTGTCGGAAGCTATTATCTTTCCCTCGCCGGTAAGTTCGATGCAGGTTATCATGTAGGCCAGCGACGAATATTTTATAAGATAAATGATCTCATTGCCGCAACCCGGAAGCGCCCGGCGAAATGCCTGGGGAAGGGTAATGAAGAGGACCATTTTGATCTTTGAAAAACCGAGCGCCTGCGCCGCCATCGTCTGACCTGTCTTGACGGACAGGAAGGCGCCGCGCACATACTCCGACTGATAGGCCCCGCTGCACAGGGAAAAGCCCAGCACCGCGGCGACAAAAGGGGACAGGTAGATTCCGATATAGGGAAGGCCGAAATACCATATGAAGAGCTGGACAACAAGGGGAAACCCCCGGAAAATAAGGACATAGCCACTGGTAATCGCCACAGCGAAGGCATTTCCGTATACCCTCAGTGCCCCGACGATAATCCCTATGATGAACCCAAAGATGGCAGAGGGGACAATCAACTTGACGCTGACACAAAACCCCTTCACGAGGGCGGAGACCACTTCAGGTTGGAGAAAAAAGAGTTCTTCCATAATCATCACGAAAAAGAGTTCCCGTACAACTCGGTTATCTTGGAGCAGAATTCCCTGGTCCTGGCGTACCGCGCCTTATACAGTATCTTCTTCGGAGGACCGGTCTCCACGATGGAGCCATCCTCCAGGAAAACAAATTCATCCGCCATTTCACTCGCGAACCCTATCTGGTGCGTGGACATGATCATCGTCATGCCATCTGATCTCACATCCCTTATGACATCCAGGACCTCTGATATAAGTTCGGGGTCAAGGGCCGAAGTCGGCTCATCGAGCAGCATGATCTCCGGGTCCATCGCGAGGGCGCGCGCAATCGAGACACGCTGTTTCTGCCCTCCGGAAAGTTCGGCAGGATACTGGTGCATATAGCTCTTGAGCCCGACCCTGTCCAATTCAAGGATGGCCCTGTCTCGCGCCTCGCCTTTGCTCATCCCCCTTACCCTTACCAGTGCTATCCGTACATTGTGAAGAGCCGTCAGGTGATCAAAAAGGTTGAAATCCTGGAATATCATTCCCACCTTCTGGCGGTAGCCGTAGATTTCCTTCTTTCTGGCGCGGAGGATCTCCCTCCCGTCAAGCCATATACGCCCTCTGTCGGGTTTGACCAGAAAATTTATGCACTGCAGGAAGGTGCTCTTTCCCCCACCGGACGGTCCGATAAGGACTTTGAGCTCTCCCTTGTTTATCGACAGGGAGGCATCCTTGAGCACCTCTTTATCGCCATACCACTTCGTCATATTTTCAATTCTGAGAGTAGGGGTTTTATCAGTCATATAAAATGTCCTTATGAGGAATAACCTGAAATCCTTACTTTATTCTCCAATATCCGGAGTCCTTTTGTCCCCAGATATGTCAGTATCAGGAACATAACGCCCGCCGCGAAATACAGAGGAAGCTGTTCATAGGTTCTTGAAGCCACAAAATGCGCGCGGGCCATTATTTCCGCGACACCCAGGGCGTAAGTGACGGCTGAATCTTTCAGAACGATGGAGTATTCATTTGACCAGCCCGGGATGGACAGACGCAGCGCCTGCGGCAGGACAATCAGCATAACCGCTTTCCTGTCACTCATGCCCAGCGCGCGCGCGGCCTTCATTTGTCCTTCGGGCAGGGACATGATAGCCCCCCTGAAGATCTGGGACTGGTAAGCGGAGGTAATGAGTCCGAGAACAATAATGGATACCGTAAATGCTGAAAGATTGATGCTTAAGAGGGAACACAGACCGAAATAGAAAAGAAACAGCAGGACGAGGAGGGGTACCCCGCGGAAAAACCAAATGTACACGCCTGCCAGACGATGCAGCCACCTGCCGCCATAGACCTGCCCAACGGCAATTCCTCTCAGAAGGTAAGGCAAAGCCCCGTATAGTATGATCAGACTTTCCATCATTCAACTTCCCTGCATATAAAATATCAGAGGCATCAGGATACCCCCTGATGCCTCTCAAAAAAGATCCTTGTTGGCGCCCCGCATTTATTTTATGGATGGGTGCAGCAACTGTTATGGTTTGTATTTCTTCTTCAATTCTTCCCAGTAGGGAGAAGCCATCAGCCTCTTCAGTCCTTCATTCATCTTATTGAGGAGTTTGGTGTCTTCCTTGCGGACAGCATATCCGAAATCCTCGCTGGCCATGCCGAAAGTCCCGATAATCTTAACAGGTTTCTTTCTCGCGGCGTCTTTTGCCGGGGCATCATCCATGGCGGCTCCGACGAT
>JAFDAR010000121.1 GCA_019313735.1 Deltaproteobacteria bacterium
ATTCCCGCAGAGACAAACAGCTTCTCAATTGCCGGCAGAAGTGTTTCCGCGTGGTTTCTCCCGCTGTTCATGAAAAGCTCGGCCAGGATACTATCATCTTCAAGCAACGCAACGCTCGTCGTCCTGGCAGAGGTATCAATAGACAGTGTAATCATTGTTAATTATTCAATATTCGGGCTATGTCATTATAGAAGACAAATATCATAAGGAGTATCAGGAGAAAGAATCCCACCTGTTGTGATATCTCTCTCCACTTCATGTTAACTTCCCTTCCTGTAACGGCTTCTATCAGGAAAAAACACAGGTGTCCTCCGTCAAGGACAGGCACTGGCAGCAGATTCAACACCCCCAGGTTCACGCTTAATACCGCCATCAGAAATATAAAGGGCAATATACCCCTACGGGCCTGAGAACCTGCCATTTGCGCTATCAGTATCGGTCCGCCCAGTTCCTTCGGAGAAACAACTCCCTGTACTATCTTGACGATACCGAGACATGTAAGCTTTGTCCACCCCCATGTCTGCTCAATCCCGGAATAAAGTGCACCCACCGGGCCTTGCCGTTCCATAAACGTTTCATCGGAAATACCTATTCCTATTCGATAAGTATCGACCTCTTCACCAAAAATATTTTTGGTTTTTACAAGTTCAGGTGTCACGTATATATCGAGAAATTTGTTCCCCCTGTCCACGCTTATCCTGAGCTTGTCGCCGCTGCTACCGCTGACAACATTCGCCAGTTCCGACCAGCGTGAAATCTCCCTGTCATTTATTGCGACAATGACATCCCCGCTGTGCATGCCCGCCTCAAAGGCCGCGCCGGCTTCCTGTACGTTTCCAATCCTGGACGTGGAAACGGGAACTCCGATGGCGTACACCATGGCAAAAGCAATAATGGCAAATAGGAAATTGAAGAGAGGGCCTGCCGCCACTATCGCTATCTTCTTCATAACAGCCTGTTTCTGGAATGACCGCTTCTCCTCATCCGGTGACAGTTCTTCCTCAGTTTCTGACTCGCCCAGCATCTTCACATACCCTCCAAGAGGTATCGCGGAGAGTACATATTCCGTTTCTCCCATTTTTTTACCAACCAACTTGGGACCGAAACCGAGCGAAAATTTCAGCACACCCACACCGGACCACTTTGCCACAAGAAAGTGACCCAGCTCGTGAACAAAAATCAACACTCCCAGTAGGATTATCACCGATATAATATTTATTCCAATCAAGATACCTTCCTTTTCTCAATAATCTCCCCGGCCTTGATCCTCCCCCAGCCATCTGCCTCCAGAACATCTTTGATACTTCCAATTTCCTTCGTCAGATGTGAATCAAGAACCTCATTTACAATAAGAGCAATATCCACAAATCGTATCTTTCCCTCTATAAAGGCTTCCACAGCTACCTCATTCGACGCATTCAGAACCGCGGGCGCTGATCCGCCCTTCCCGGCAGCCGTGTACGCAACCTCCAAAGCCGGAAATTTAGCGTAGTCCGGATTGATAAACTCCAAGGCGCCGACAGAGCACAAATCCAGTGTATCCACCACGCCCTGCAATCTTTCAGGGTATGAAAGGGCATACGATATGGGTCCTCTCATATCGGGCACTCCCATCTGGGCTATAACAGAGCCATCAACATATTCCACCATTGAATGCACGATGCTCTGCGGGTGAACACAGACATCTATTCTACCCACATCCATATCAAACAGCCATCCGGCCTCTATGACTTCGAGCCCCTTGTTCATCATGGACGCGGAGTCTATGGTGATCTTCCGGCCCATCTCCCAGTTTGGATGCCTGAGCGCGTCCTCAAGTTTTATATACGCGAACCGCTCCAGGGGAAGATTTAAGAAGGGTCCTCCCGAGGCTGTAAGTATGAGCCTCTTAACTTCTTTTTTATTATGACCTTTCAAACACTGAAAAATCGCGCTGTGTTCGCTGTCAACAGGAATAATATTCACTCCACGCGATGCGGCCCTGGCGATGACCAACTTCCCCGCCATAACCATTGTTTCCTTGTTGGCAAGCGCGATGTCTTTTCCCGCGTCAATAGCCGCGATTGTGGGAGAAAGTCCCGCCGCGCCTGATATGGCCGAGACGACCATATCTGTCTTTTCCCATGAAGCAACTTCCCTGTATCCGCCCTCGCCTGACAGTATCTTCGGCACAGCAAGGTGCCCAAGCATTTCACGTAATTTGCCGGCGTGTTCGTCATCAATAACGGAGACAACCTCCGGCTTAAATTTGTTTATCTGTTTCTTGAGAAGCGAAAGATTTCTACCCGCGGTAAGGGCAACTCTAATTGGAGAAAAGGGTCCAAGGATTCCAGGGGTCAAGGATTCAAGGGTTTGTTTTCTTCCATATCCTTCTGCTATATTAGCAGAAATAGACACAATAGATTCTCTTATCTGGGAAATTAGACCGTATTTTTCTTCCTTTGGGAATTTTGCCGTTATTCTATATATTTCTAAACAGAATTTGTATGACTTTTGCCAGACTTTCAACTCTTTGTAATTTTTTAGCATTTCACTCGACCCCTTGACCCCTGGAATCCTCGAACCCTTCTTTAATTAACTGCAATTAGCCGAGAGATGGTCCTCATGTAATTATTAATACATTATAATAATATACGAAGGGGATCATGAAGCTAAGGGAATCCACGCGGTCAAGTATCCCTCCATGGCCCGGGAGGAGGAATCCGGAGTCTTTAACCATGAAAATCCTCTTGATGGACGATTCGCAAAGATCTCCCAACTGACCGATAATGCTCACCAGAAACCCGAGGGTTATCGCGTGAATAACGGAAAGGTCATGGAAAAACAAAAGCTTAAACAACAAACACCCGAGCACGGTACCGACAATGGAACCGATTGCGCCCACTACCGTCTTTCCCGCGCTGACCGCGGGCATCAGCTTGGCCTTCCCCATGGATCTTCCGGCATAAAAAGCGCTGGTGTCACCCACGAATGCGGCAGCTATGACGAAAAAGACCCAGATGATACCATTTTCCGAACATCGAAGCGGGACAATATACGATACAAGCATCGGTATATACATAAAACCGAACACAACCCTGGTAAGTGCCGCAAGATCGGCCGGACCGTTTTTCATCCTCATGAGAAAAAGCAGAAATACTATGATAAACGAAAAGGTGACCGCGGCAAACATCAACTGGACACCACCGAAATATGCCGCCAGGGGTATAAAAAAAGCGATGACCAATCCCTCGGTCTTTTCCCAATAGTATTTCCCCTTAAAGGCCATGGAATTATACTCAAAAACACCCCCCGCAATGACCAGAGTTATAAGCAGGGAAAAGATCAGGGGAGAACCGTACAGGATAACCACAAAGAGTAAGGGCACCGCTATGATTCCTGTAATCCATCGTTTTACATGGGAGTTCATGTTACTAATCCTCCAATAGTTATTCGCTTATTAATCCAAAGCGTCTTTCTCTTCGCTGATAATCTACTATAGCTTTTATCAGATCATCCCTTGAGAAATCCGGCCACAAGACATCTGTAAAATAAAGTTCCGCATATGCCAATTGCCATAAGAGAAAGTTGCTCAGCCGGTATTCCCCGCTCGTCCTTATCAGCAGATCCGGATCAGGTATATTTGCGGTGTGCAGGTAACCTGAAAAAAAATCTTTCGTAATCGTGTTTTCATCAATATCAGTCGATTTGCTATCCCGTAATATCCTCTTCACCGCATCGACAATCTCGTCTCGTCCACCATAACTCAGGGCAAGATTCAAGACCATTCCCCTGCTTTCTGATGTTTTTCCCATAGCATCGGAAAGCGCATCCCTGACTGTTTTGGGAAGTCTGCCAATATCCCCTATCGTGATCAGTTTTATGCCGGTCTCTTTCATCTCCTGAAGCTCCAGGCGAAGATATTCCTCAAGAAGTGATGACAGTGCCCTTACTTCACTTTTCGGGCGCTGCCAGTTTTCAACCGAAAATGCGAAGAGGGTGAGATATTGTATACCCAGTTCGCGACAGGTCTTCACCACGGTCCGGACCGAGTCGGCGCCCTTCTCGTGTCCCATTACCCTTTTCAACAGGTTTTTCTTTGCCCATCTGCCGTTACCATCCATTATAATGGCTATATGACGTGGGAGTTTTTCCTTGATAATTCTATGCATATATCTTTTCCCGTTTTGAAACCAAGTACCACAGCACCCTGGTATTTTCAATATGTATCTTAGGGTCTGTCATGAAATAAGTGTTGCAATCAGGTGCTCAGATTTAGGTCAGGTTTAGTCGATACGAGTGAGCAAAACCGCAGGAATAGCAAGGCTCTTTTGAGGATTTTGCGATTGAGAATCGGCTAAAAATGGCCTGAAGATGAGATGCATAAATGTAATACTTATTTCATGACAGACCCTTAATAACAAGGTCCCTGCTCTGCGCATAAAAAAGGGGCCCGCAGGCCCCTGCTATTCATTATTGACAACCCTATATCTCCATAATTTCCACTTCTTTGGCTGTGAGGACCTTGTCCGCCTTATCTATGTAATCATCGGTTATTTTCTGCACTTTGTTCTGGTAATCATGCATATTATCCTCTGATATGTCGCCGTCGGTTTTCAACTTTTTGAAATCATTGTTGGCGTCTCTCCTCGCGTTTCGAAGTCTGACTTTGTATTCTTCCGTCATCTTCTTTACTACCTTTACAAGTTCTTTTCTCCTTTCCTCTGTAAGAGGAGGAATATTGATCCTGATCACCTTGCCGTCATTGTTTGGGACCAGTCCCAGTTCAGATTTCTGCACAGCCTTTCCAATAGCACTTATCGCCCCCTTATCCCATGGAGAGATAAGAATAAGTTGGCTTTCCGGGGTGGAAAGCGTGGCAACCTGATTGAGTGGTGTCATAACCCCATAATAATCCACTTTAATTCCATCAAGAAGCGCCACTGACGCCCTGCCTGTACGCACTTTGTTAAACGATTTTTCGAGGGACTGTATGTGCTCCTCCATGGTCTCTTTTAATTCTTCAAATATCAGATCCGTCATTTCTCACCCTCTATAATGGTGCCTATGGGTTTTCCACAAACAACACTCCTGATATTTCCTATCTTTTCAATGTTAAACACGACAAGGGGAAGGTTGTTGTCCCTGCACATAGAAACCGCGGTTGAATCCATTACTTTAAGATTCCTGGTTAAGACCTCAGTATAACTTATCTTACTAAATATTCTGGCATCTTTTTCTTTTACAGGGTCTTTATCGTAAACCCCATCCACATTGGTGGCCTTCAGTATGACATCCGCCTGAATTTCCATGGCCCTCAGGGAAGCCGCCGTGTCTGTGGTGAAATAAGGACTTCCGGTGCCACACGCAAAGATTACCACCCTTCCCTTTTCCAGATGTCGCACAGCCCTTCTCTTTATGAAAGGTTCCGCTATCTCTTTCATCCCTATGGCAGACTGGACTCTCGTGGGAATTCCATGGTTCTCAAGGGCATTCTGAAGAGCCAGGCTGTTCATCGCGGTCGCAAGCATGCCCATATAGTCGGCGGACACCCTGTCAATCCCTTTGGTGCTCGCCTCCATTCCGCGAAAAATGTTTCCACCGCCGATAACAATGCCTATCTGGACACCGAGGGCATGAACATCTCCGATCTCTTTCGCCACGAACTTCAGTACATTCGTATCGATTCCGAAAGAGCCCTTTCCCAGCAAAGCCTCTCCACTCAGCTTAAGGAGTATCCTCTTGTATATGGGTTTATCCATTGCTCAAGCCTAATCCGGGCAGGTCGGAACCGAAGGTTGATTAATTGAGGGTTAAAGGATTAGAAGATTATTTTCTTACTCCGTACCCCTTGCTCCTTACTCCTTACTCCTTTTTGCCCTTTATACATCCTCACCCAGCTGGAATCTTGAGAATCTTCTCACCACAATATTTTCGCCTGTATTAGCTATCATATTGTTCACCAGCGTTTGAATCGTAATATCCATGTCCTTCACAAATTTCTGATTCA
>JAFDAR010000122.1 GCA_019313735.1 Deltaproteobacteria bacterium
CTCTGTTGAGGCCGCGAAGGAATATGGCACACCCGGTAATTATGTCAATGGAGCTAACATAGCCGGTTTTACCAAGGTCGCGGAGGCAATGATGGCTCAGGGTGTTGTATAAATAAGATTGTAATCAAATACCAGTATTACGTGGCGGTTCCCTCCACACTTTTGAGGAAATCGCCATAAGTACTACATCCTCTTTTGTTGAATAATGACATCGACGTTTCAGCATCCTCTGAAATTTCGGAATCAAGTAACCTGTTCATTAGAGGGTTCATGTGCATTGTTGTTCAGTAGATTCTGTGACTGCCCGAAACAGATGGCAATTCGGTTCTGCCGGAAAAGGAGGAATGATACGTGAAGCAGACTGCCCAATTGTGTATTGATGGAAAAATATACGATATTCCCGTAGAGATTGGGGTCGAGGGTGAGATGGCTCTCGATATTTCAAAACTTCGTCAGCTCACGGGCCTGGTAACCATCGACCCGGGTTTTGTGAATACGGCGAGCTGCAGAAGTAGTATTAGTTATATTGACGGAGAAAAGGGTATACTGCGATATCGTGGCATACCAATTGAGCAGCTGGTCGAGCACTCGAGTTTTGTTGAAACAGCCTATTTGCTTATTAATAATGCCCTCCCTACAGCTGATGAACTTGCAGACTTTTCACAGAAACTTACCCGTTACTCGCTTATCCATGAGGATATGCTGGAATTCTTCAGAAAATACCCGTCCCGTACTCATCCCATGGGCATTCTTTCATCGATGGTGAATGCCCTCGGAGCCTTTTATCCCGAAATGCAGGATACCACGAAAACAGAGGCCCTCAATATAACCGTTGCGCGACTCATTTCGAAGATACGGACCCTTGCCGCCGTCTCGTACAATATATCCGTCGGTCACAAGGTGATATATCCGTGCCATGACCTGAGTTATTGTGCCAACTTTCTGTACATGATGTTCGATTCTCCCGTGAAGACATACAATATTGATGAAGATATCGTGAACGCTCTGAACGTGTATTGGATTGTCCATGCGGACCATGGACAGAATTGTTCGACCACAACCGTGCGTGTGATCGGCAGTAGCGGCGTCAATCTCTATGCCGCCGTATCGGCTGGCATATCGGCACTCTGGGGTCCGCTCCATGGTGGTGCCAATCAGGCCGTAATCGAAATGCTTCAAAAAATCTATGACAGCGGTGGTGATGTCGATCCTTTTATCGCCCGCGCGAAAGATAAGAACGATCCCTTCCGGTTGATGGGATTCGGTCACCGGGTTTACAAAACCTATGACCCGCGTGCCCCCATCATGGAGAGAATAGCTGAAATGGCATTACAGAAAATGAAGAAGCACGATCCGCTCCTCGACATAGCGAGAAAGCTGAGAGACGTTGCCAGAAAAGATCAGTATTTTATTGATCATTATCTGTATCCGAACGTCGATTTTTACAGCGGCATTTTCTTGAGAGCTATAGGGATTCCATTGAATATGTTTACGGTGATGTTCGCCATTGGACGCCTTCCCGGGTGGATCAGCCAATGGAAAGAGAGTCTTGACACCCCCAACCGGAAGATAGATCGTCCCCGCCAGATTTATATGGGGTTGACGAAGAGGGATTATATCCCCATTGATGTTGACGAAGAGGGATTATATCCCCATTGATGAACGGGATTACACCCAGGTTTTGAAATTGGTCTGACCCCTAAAGATTCGGGGCAAGGTGACCGATGAAGAAAAGACTCTTTTAGAGGTTTAAAATCCTGATAGTTTGTACCATCGTAATGGTAACGGCGACCGTTGGGTTCGATAGCGCTTCTTTTCGGAAGATGCCGGCCTACGGGATATCAACGGCCAATGCCTGAGAATCTGGTTCATCTTCAACAATGGAAGGGAACTCCGGACAAAATGGCGATGGAGATCCATATGTATATCCCGCCGGAGCATATACTCATATTTGACAGGTAAACAAGTTGCCTTCTTCCTTTATAGGGCTTGCTTTATATGAAACGATACAAACAGTACCTAAACGAGAACACACGCGTCGCCGGTATACTGAGTGACATCCTTAAACAGAAGCAATGCGGCCTGACGGTGATACATCACAACGATGCCGACGGTCTCTGCGCTGCCGCCGCACTGTCCATGGCGTTCGATATGCTCTCCATAAGATATCGACTGCTTGCGGTGGAGAAGGTCCATGAATTCATGCTCGACAGGATATACAAGGAATCGGGAGAATGCCTTGTGTATGCGGATATGGGTGAACAGAATTCGGAACTGATAGGCCGCTATGCAAAGAGGAACTTCCTGACGGTGATCCTGGACCATCATCTTCCCGGTGGTGATACCCCTGAAAATGTTGTTCATATCAATCCGGAGCACTTCGGCATAAGTGGCGACACCGACAGCTCGGGGGCATCGGTCTGCGTCCTCTTCGCCCGCGCATTGCTCCGCCTGTCAAACTGTGGCTCCCTGCTCACCAATGCCAGACTGGCGGTCTTTGGAGTAGTAGGAGCCTTTGGCGACAGGCAGGTTGTGAACGGCAATCTTGCGGGAGTCAACAGGATGCTTCTGGAAGATGCCCTGGATGGGGACGTGATCCGGCGGTCGGAAGATGGATATGTGATTCCGGGCTTAGGCGGCAGGACGCCTGATGAGATTGCGAAAATGCTTGATCTTCTGGGTTCCGCGGGTTTCTATTCCGGATGCGCGCGCAGAGGTATTGATTTTCTTCTGGAAAAAGACACAGCGGAGGTCACTGACCTAATTCCGCGTCTGCTGTCCCCGCTGCAAAATCGGAATTTTGCAGAGCCGGATGTCGGTTTTTTTCGTGGTCTCTTCGGACATGGGTGAGATGGAGGACAACCTGTCCCCGTGAGTCAGTATCTTATTGAGGGGAAACAAAGTGAAATCATTTAAAAAGGTTATAACTTTTACAGCCCTTTTATCAATTCTTCTATTTTTCTGCGATGCGGGCGTTTCCCATTTTGATACAGGAATTTTTGACTGGAGTGTGCGGAGTATTGCCTGTGCGGCGCCGGAGGGAAACATCCCCGCCGGAGATTATGGAGTGAATAAGGGTGTTCGGAATGATCAGAGTGATGATTCCGGAATAAAAAAAGCGGGATTTATCACTCTGCTGCGGATATTATCGGTAGTTGCTATGTGTATCCTCCTTGCCTGGTATATAAGAAAAAGAATGAGACTGTGAAGGGTCCAATAATGAGAAGAAAAGACAAAGAAATCACCGATAGAGATGTAATTGATTCCATTATCAAGGAATCAACAGTGTGCAGACTTGGCCTTTCGGAAGAAAACCAGCCCTATATTGTCCCGCTCTCTTTCGGATATGATGGCAGTGCTCTCTTCTTTCACGGTGCTCTGGATGGTAAGAAAATGGACATTCTCAAAAAGAATAACAATGTGTGCTTTGAATTAGAGAGTGATTTCAGTGTGGTGGAATCGGCCAAGGCGTGTAATTGGAGCATCCGATACAGGAGCGTCATAGGATTCGGGAAGGCGCATATAGTGGAGGGTATAGACTCCAGACGCAGAGCGCTCGATATCATTATGAAGCATTATTCGGAAAAGTCCTTTGAATCTCCTGAAGGGTCAGCCAGAAAAACGGCTGTTATAAGGGTTGATATAGAAGAGGTGTCGGGAAAAACGTCTGGGTATTGACCGGTGTGCACGCATCTAAGCAGTTATGAGGTTCTTAAGTGAGAAGTGTACGGAGGGAAGTGACAGATATGAATAAATATTTTCTTATCTTCTTCATGATTTTGGGCGTGGCGGATTTTGCCTACGGCCTCTGGTCTAAAGACAGGATAAGCATTCTAATCGGAGGGATAATGGTCTTTATTGCCTTTTCGATTATGAAGAAGGGTAGACAGGGGAAGAAAGATAAAATTTCTCAGAAGAAACCCGGGGGAAAGGAATAGATTATATGGACAATTGCAGGGGGCCGAAAGCGGCAACAAAAGTGGTCTGGGCCGGCGAGCAGGAGGAGATGTGGAAACATTCCACCCAGGTTCCCATAGTACAGAGTGTTTCCTTCGGCTATGACGACATCGATGAATGGTTGAAGGTGGGACAAGGAAAAAAAGCTGGTCACATTTACAGCAGGAATACCAATCCCACCGTGCGCGTTTTTGAGGAAAAAATTCGAGAATTAGAGGATGCTGAGGCGTCGACAAGTTTTGCCACCGGTATGGCTGCCATAAGCAACACACTCTTTACGTTGCTCTCTCCCGGGGATAGGGTAGTCTCTATAAAAGACAGCTACGGCGGAACGAGCAAGCTGTTTCTGGAATTCCTGCCCCGTTTTCAAATCGAAGTGAAGCTCTGTGAGACAACGGATCATGAGGAGATTGAGAAAGAAGTATCAAAAGGCTGTAAGGTTCTCTATCTGGAAAGCCCTACAAATCCGACCCTGAAGATTGTTGATATAGCGCGCTTGGCAAATGCGGCCCATGACGAGGGGGCGCTCGTTGTGGTGGACAATACCTTTGCAACTCCCATTAACCAGAAACCGCTGGAACTGGGTGCTGATCTGGTTATTCATAGCGCCACCAAGTTTCTGGGCGGTCATGCCGACGCCCTCGGCGGTGCCGTCTGCGGCTCTTCAGATTTGATAGAAAAAATTTATCACTACCGGGAAATAACAGGTGCTTCTTTAAATCCGATGGCGGCGTATCTCCTTCTGCGAGGCATGAAAACGCTCTATCTTCGTGTATGCCGGCAGAGTAAAAATGCTCTGAAGATCGCACGCTTTCTCCAAGGTAGAAAAGAAGTAGAAAATGTTTTCTACCCCGGTCTTGAAAACCATCCCCAGCACGAAATTGCCCGGCGGCAGATGAGAGCCTTCGGAGGTGTCCTCAGCTTTACAATTAAGGGCGGCTTTGATTCCGTACGTAATTTTCTTCCCCGCCTCAAGTATGCGCACAGAGCCGCAAATCTCGGCTCTGTGGAGACAATAGTTGGTCCGCCCTCAGTGACAAGCCATGTGGAATGTACCCCTGAAGAAAGAAAGGCCATGAGAATACCCGAGGAATTGATACGCTATTCCGTTGGCATAGAAGACGTGGAAGATCTGATTTCCGATCTTGAACAGGCGCTCTCTTGCGTCTCCGCATAAGTGGAAATTTACAGTGTTGCCCGATGGATTCGAGTTATATTCGCGGGTACCTCTTTCTATTCGCCTGGAGTGATACAGATTTTATCGGGTCAAACAGGCTTCAAGCCTTTTTAC
>JAFDAR010000123.1 GCA_019313735.1 Deltaproteobacteria bacterium
TTTGCCATATCCATTCCATTCTTCAGATTACCGAGAATTTCTTCGGCCTTTTTCTTAGATAACTTTATGGACTCACTCTCTGTATAACTCTTTTTAACCTTTTTCGCGACTTTACTGAGTTCGGGTATATAAGGAGGTTTCAGCGATACAAGCTTGAATATGTAGTGTCCGCTGCTGTTGGAAAAGACGCGTCCCAGATCTCCTTCTTCCAGATTGAATACATATTCGCCCAGATCCTGAATATCGGCTAATTGACCGGTGAGTGGGACACCGCGGAAGAATTCTGATGTCTCTATCGCGAGACTCTTTTTCCCGGCATACTCTTCAAAATTTTCCTCCTGGTAGATTGTATCGTGTGCCCTCTTTGCCTCTTCAAAGGCCGCGTCCATACCCTTTGCCGATTTCAACCTGGAGACAATTCTGCTTCTTACTTCCGGCAGGGGTTTTATCTTTCCGTTATCTTTAAACTCGCCTTTGTTATAGTTATAATATTCCTCTATCTCTTCGTCTGATATACCCACAGAGTCAGCGAAAGATTCTCCCTTGAAGGCAATGTACTCGATAATCGCCCTTTGTGGTATCCGGAACTCCTCACCATGTTCTTTAAGGTATCTTTCAAGATCTTCTTCGGAGGGCTGTGCCTTGGTCTTGAGATCTATCTCTATGAAGTTTATATTGATCTTTCTGTTCTGCGTATTGTAGATGTCGCGGACTTCTTTATCGGATACTTTTGCCGACTCCTTGATAAGCCTTTCCAGTTTTCCTGTTTTTAGCGCCTTTTTCTGAGTGCTCTCAAAATCCTCCGGGGTCATCCGCTGATACCGAAGGACTCGCTGATACAGCTTATCATCGAAGACGCCATTTCTCTGGAAGGCCGGATAGGAGAGAATGAATGCCTTCAGTTCATCGTCGCTTACGTCCAGTTTCAAATCGTCGGCCTTTGACAGGATTATCGCCTGATTTATGAGATTGTCGAATGCCTGTTGTTTTAGGTTCATTTTTTTCAGCAGCTCATCGGTAAGCTTGTCGCCATATCGCTGACGATAGAGGTCCAGCAGGTTCTGATACTCCGTTCTGAATTTCGCGTAGGCTATCCGTGATCCGTCGATTTCAGCGATGGTTTCAGTCTGCTGTCTTCCCCGCATGGATCCGAAGTAGAAGACAAAGACCATAATAATGATACCCAGCACAACCTTCATCAGCCAGTTTTTGGCGTGTGTCCGCATTAACTGAAGCATATCTTAACTTTCTACCTTTCAATTTTGATGAGCTGCATTAGTAGTATAATGGCCCCCAAAATGCAATGATTTTTTGTAACCGTTCGCGGTTGCTGGTTAACAGTTCACAGTTTCTCGGCCAACCCCTGTGCAATATTTATGAACCTGTTTGTTGTTTCAAGCGTGAATCCCGACGAGTCGGGATAAACCGTGAACAATTCGATTTTTTGGAGAGCATTGTCCCTCAGTGGGTAATATTCAGGCGACAGGGGACATTTTTAATTGATTAGGTTGTTGAAATGCTGTATAGAAAAAAGCCGATCACAATGAATAAAAAATGGGGGTAAAAAACTTGTTGTTTGATTATATTCTGGGTTTAATATCGAATGATCTGGCTATTGATCTGGGGACTGCGAATACCCTGGTTTATGTGAAGGGGAAAGGGATTGTCCTGGATGAGCCCTCAGTTGTCGCTGTACACAGGGACTTAAGGGGAACAAGGAAAATTCTCGCTGTGGGAGCGGACGCAAAGAGAATGCTTGGTAAAACGCCCGGAAACATTGTGGCTATAAGGCCCATGAAAGACGGCGTGATAGCTGATTTCGAGATTACGGAAGCCATGTTACGTCACTTTATACTTCGTGTTCACAATAGAAGAACCTTTGTGCGTCCAAGGATCATAATATCCATCCCCTCGGGTATTACCCCGGTTGAGAGGAGGGCGGTCAAAGAAACCGCAGAGTCGGCCGGGGCGAGAGAGGTCTATCTTATCGAAGAGCCTATGGCTGCCGCGATAGGCGCCGGTTTGCCCATAACAGAGCCAGTGAGTTCCATGGTTGTTGATATAGGTGGAGGAACTACGGAGGTTGCGGTAATTTCGCTGGCAGGTGTTGTCTATTCAAAATCCGTCAGGGTCGCGGGAGACAGGATAGATAGCGCTATCGTGCAGTATATTAAGAGAAAATACAGTCTCCTTGTAGGTGAAAGAACGGGAGAAATGATCAAGACCACCATCGGGTGCGCGTATCCGGATAACGAGTTGAGAACAGTGGACGTCAAGGGACGAGATCTTATATCGGGTATTCCCAAGGTTGTTGAGATAAATTCTGAAGAAGTGATGGAAGCGATGGCGGAACCGGTGGGTGTTATAATTAATGCCGTAAGAGACGCCTTGGAGAATGCCCCACCGGAGTTGGCAGGCGATATCGTCGACAGAGGCGTAGTGCTGGCTGGAGGAGGCGCTCTCCTGAGAAATCTGGACGTGCTCCTCAGGGAAGAAACAGGGTTGCCCATAACGATAGCAGATGATCCTCTCTCAGCCGTGGCCAGAGGCGCCGGCAAGGTCCTGGATGAGCTGGATATACTGAAAGAGGTAACTATCCAGCTATAGTCGTCAATGACTCAGGATTGTCAGGATCCCTGCCTTCCATCTGCAGGCATTCTTCATCCCGTCTTTTTTTGTTTCCCTTTCGCGTATGATAACCTCTTGTGAGGCATTTGGATTCAGGTTTTGCCGCCTTAGGATAAGAAATGACATCTCCTAAAAGATATTACACGGTTGTTGCGGTTCTTGTCCTTGTAGTTGCTTTCCTTACAATCTTTTCACTGAATTTTAAATCACCTGGAAAAGCAGGCCTTTTTAAAAAGATCGTATTAGAGATGGCTGCGCCTCTGAATTATGCAGTCAATTCGGTGTTCAGCTCTATCGGTGGGGCATGGGAAAGATATGTTATGCTGGTGGGACTGGAAGGAGAGAACAGGGAACTGAAAGCAAGAGTTACGTTTTTGATGAAAGAGGTAAATGATTATCGTGAAATGTCCCTCGAATATGTAAGGATGAAGAAACTCATGAACATAAGGGGTAACATAGGGTTTCCGACAGTTGCCGCCCGAGTGGTGGGAAGAGACAGGCTTTCTGTGTTCAGAACGGTGTTGATCGATAAGGGAACTGCTGACGGGATAAAACCCGGCTTTCCTGTGATAACTGAAGAGGGTGTGGCCGGCAGAGTAATAGAGGCTTCGTGGAATGTGTCAAAAGTCCTTCTTCTTGTGGATTATAACAGCAATATTGATGCCATTATCCAGAAGAACAGATGCCGGGGGGTACTCCGGGGTTGTGGCAGATCCGGGTGTGAACTGAAATACGTCCAGAGATCCGAAGATGTAAAAGTCGGAGATGTAGTAATATCTTCCGGTCTTGCCGGAGTTTTTCCAAAGGGACTGGTTCTTGGAGGGGTTGCCGCAGTTGATAAAGAGGAGGCCGGTTTGTTCCAGAGAATCAGAGTAAGTCCGGCGGTCGATGTTAACAAAATGGAAGATGCCCTTGTTATATTGAAGAGAACAGGAGACACCAGATGATATATTATCTCCTGCTGCCGTTTTTTTCACTGCTTCTGCTTACAATTCAGATAACTATTTTTGACATACTTTTCTTAGGGAAGGCGGGGCTGGAGATATCATTGATATTGGTTGTATATGCGGG
>JAFDAR010000124.1 GCA_019313735.1 Deltaproteobacteria bacterium
ATTATAGAAAATGCCCGTAACCTCGTGCCCATCTCTTCTTAATATATCAACAGGGTAAATGGCGCACGGCGCGCAGCATATATGAAGTAATATTTTCATGGTCTAAATCCAGTTTCAAGTATCAGGCTTATGTTGATTAACTGAAGTTCATTCTCAGAAAAGTTCTTCCTGTTCCTTGATAAAGTGTCTTCCAAAGTGTTCGTACGCAAGCTTTGTCGCTACTCTCCCCCTCGTCGTGCGATGGAGAAACCCTTCCTGTATAAGGAAAGGCTCATAGACATCCTCAATGGTATTCCTTTCTTCGCCTATCGCGGATGAAAGGCTGTCAATACCGACAGGCCCGCCATCGAATTTGTCAATCAAAGTGAGCAGGATTTTTCTATCCATGAAATCGAATCCCCTGTAATCCACCTCCAGCATCTCCAAGGCATCCACGGCAACTTTCTCTGTAATCACTCCTTCAGCCCTCACCTGAGCAAAATCGCGAACCCTCTTGAGAAGCCTGTTCGCTATGCGTGGAGTCCCCCTGGAACGACGGGCGATCTCAGGCGCCCCGGCATCATCAATGGGTATCGACAGTATCTTCGCCGACCTCCTGATAATTATCGAAAGCTCTTCCGGCGTGTAGAATTCGAGCCGGAAGCTCATACCGAACCGGTCCCGAAGGGGAGAAGTAAGGAGTCCCGCCCTGGTAGTGGCCCCTACCAGGGTAAAACGCGGGATATCCAGTTTCATCGAACGCGCGGACGGTCCCTGGCCAATAAGGATATCAATATAATAATCCTCCATTGCCGGATAGAGGATTTCCTCCACTATGTGAGGGAGCCTGTGAATCTCATCTATGAAGAGCACATCATCTTCTCTCAGATTTGTAAGGATGGCGGCCAGGTCTCCGGGACGGTCTATGACCGGACCGGATGTCACCTTTATGTCAACCTTCATTTCCCTTGCCATAATATAAGCCAGGGTTGTCTTTCCAAGACCGGGGGGACCATACAGCAACACATGATCAAGCGCTTCGCTTCTACCCCTCGCCGCTTCCATGAAGATGGAAAGGTTTTCCTTTATCTTTTCCTGTCCTACATACTCGGCAAGTGTTTTCGGACGTAGAGAGTATTCAAACCCATCTTCGCCACTCAACTGCTCAGGATCTATTATGGGTGCTTTCATAACGTTAGCCACAGGTTATCAGGTTCACGGTTTGTTTGGCTCAAGGACATGCAGCCTACCTTCCTGACAATATCTTTAACGATTCCGTCAGGAGAATCTCCAGGGTCAATTTTCTCCCGGCCTCTTTAACCACTTTATCGATAGCATCTTTTGCGATATTGTTTTTGTAACCCAGGTTAATCAACGCGGACAGGGCCTCTTTCCTTACCAGCCTGTCAGGGGTGCCCGCAGAGGTTTCGCTGGAGACTAATTTTGTGATTTTGTCTTTCAGTTCAAAGATCATTCTCTCGGCCGTTTTTTTGCCCACCCCGGGTATCCCTACAAGTCTGCCAAGGTCTCCATCGGATATCGCCCCGGACAGGTCTTCCGGTGAAATACCGGATAATATATTTATGGCCAGCCTCGGGCCAATCCCGGAGACCGATATCAATAACTTGAATATGTCCTTCTCCCTGTAATCCAGAAAACCGAAAAGCCTTACAGCGTCCTGTGCTATATGGGTATGGATGACAAGGTGTACCTGACTGCCTGTATCGGGAAGTTTATAAAAGGTACCCAGCGGCACAGTAACACTACATCCTATACCGTGAACATCAACTATAATGTGATCGATAGATTTATGGGACAACACGCCCTTCAGACTGGCAATCATTTAGACAGGTACCTCTTTTAAAAAATTTGAATGACAAATGGCTATCGCAAGGGCATCAGATGCATCCAGAGGAGGAGTTTCCTTAAGAGAGAGTATGACTCTCACCATATGCTGAACCTGAATCTTCTCCGCTCGTCCATAACCTACTATTGCCTTCTTTACTTCAAGAGGTGTGTACTCGTAAAGCGGAATACTGCTGTGAGATGCCGCCAGTATTATCACGCCCCTGGCCTGTGCAAGTTTTATAAGGCTCTTGACATTTTTCCCGTAGAATATGTCCTCAAGCGCTACGGCATCGGGTGCATATTCTCTGATGATCTCTATCAGTTGATCATAGATCTTCTTCAGGCATGATGACAGGGGTTCTCCCCTTCTCATCCGAATCTCACCATATGCTACATTAAGGATACTTCTCTCCCCTTTTTCAACGACCCCATAACCCGTCGTTTTGGTGCCTGGATCTATGCCTAAAATTATCAATTGCTCAGCTCGCTTCGCCGATTGAAAAGACTTCAAGGATTCGACCCCTGTTCCTTTTCAGCTCAATCTCTCCATCACATCATCCGGTATATCAAAATTTGCATACACATTCTGGACATCATCATTGTCTTCCATCTTTTCCATTAGTTTAAGCATCTGGTTCGCCTGGTTTTCCTCAAGCTTAACAGTATTTTGCGGAATCATGCCAATCTCTGCCAGGATGTATCTGGTTTCTGCCTTGTCCAGGGCGGATCGGACATCTTCAAAGGTATCTGGCCCGGTAATCACTTCGTATTCACTTTCCTGTTCTACCACATCCTCGGCTCCTGCCTCCAGTGCTAATTCCATTAGGAGATCTTCGTCAATATCATCTTTACTGAAGATAATACTTCCCTTCTTTTCAAACATCCAGGCCACACATCCGTTTTCCCCGAGGTTCCCGCCATGTTTTGAAAAGATGTGTCTGATTTCGGCAACCGTCCTGTTTCTATTATCAGTCATCACTTCAACCAGGACTGCGACACCACGAGGACCATAACCTTCATAGACAATCTCTTCGTACGCGGCCGCGCCTTCCAGCTCCCCGGTACCTTTTTTTATAGCCTTTTCAATATTGTCTTTCGGCATATTCTCTGTCTTAGCTGCAGCAACAGCCTGTCTGAGCCTGGAATTTCCTTCCACATCACCACCGCCAATACGGGCCGCAAGGGTTATCTCTTTTGTGATCCTGGTAAATATCCTGCCCCTTTTTTCGTCGGCAGCGCCCTTTTTATGCTTGATAGTACTCCATTTTGAATGACCTGACATATAATCTGACTCCAAATAAAGATTTAATGTAACTACTCACGTAGTCAGGCTGTCCCGACAAGTCGGGATTAGCCTGAAGGCTGAAGGGGTCAAAAGAGCCACTGCACTTTGGCGGAGAAACAGTAGATTCTTGTATCCCGATTTGAATCGGGACTTCAAAATTCGCAGTATCCCCCAAGCTGTCCCTCAAAATATAACACAGTAAAATTCCCCCTGCAAAACAAAAAAGCTCCCCCAATATCATTGGGGGAGCTAATAAATTAATTTCGGCAGCGTCCTACTCTCCCACACGCAACCGTGCAGTACCATCGGCGCTAAAGAGCTTAACTTCCGTGTTCGGGATGGGAACGGGTGTACCCTCTTTGCTATCGCCACCGAAAACCTGTAAAAAATCGTAACAACCACATACATCTGATGTGCAAGCTGAACATTATAAACAAAAATATGGTTAAGCCTCACGACCGATTAGTATCAGTAAGCTGAATGTGTTACCACACTTACACCTCTGACCTATCAACCTCATAGTCTATAAGGGGTCTTCAGTTTCGATGTC
>JAFDAR010000125.1 GCA_019313735.1 Deltaproteobacteria bacterium
ACCGCGCATGATACGGCTGGTCGGCTGGTCGGTATCGCTCCTTGCTGCGTAAAACATGGGAAAGTGTTCAGGTTCAAGTCTGTTCGGGCGGTCGAATTCCTGGGATACGGCGAAGACGTTTGTTCTGAGTATCTCGATTTTATCACCGCACCTCAGGACCGCGCGCAGGTTGTTGACGGTTTCTTCGATTATTTCTTAAGCCATAAGACCGACTGGGATGTTTTGAACCTGACAGATTTGCTGGAAAACTCACAAATTCTCGACTATTCAAAAGGATTGCAAAGGAGAAATGGTTTCCATTTATTCCAGACAGAATCTGCCTGCTGTCCCTACACTCTCTTGCCGGACAACTGGGAAGCCTATATTGGCACTCTTAGCGCAAGCACTAGATACAATATCAGAAGAAAAATCCGCAAGCTTGAGCGGAACTTTAAAGTTAATTTCTTCAGTTGGTCGGATACTAATACCCTTGAGTCCGCCATTAGTAAATTGGTCGAACTGCACACGAAACGCTGGGTGCGGCAAAATATTCATTATAGTTTTTCTGATAAGAGATTCAATGATTTCCATCAGAAAATTGCAAAGATATTCCATGAGCTCGGCTTTTTGCGATTATATGCATTAGAGTTGGATGAACATTTGGTCGCCATGCTTTACTGTTACAAATATGGGGACAAGCTTTTTTACTATCAATCCGGATTTGACCCGGACTACTCCAAGTATGGTGTAGGCACAGTCGTTTTTGCGTACGCGATACAGGATGCAATAGCCGAACATACTAATGAGTTTGATTTTTTGAGAGGATATCACAGTTATAAATATCGCTGGGCAGAAGCAGACCGGCGCACAGTTAGGGTGGCCATCAGGCGAAACACATTTGCTGGGAGGGTGTATTTCCTTGATGCTTTTGGCAAAAACAGGACCAAGAAATATCTCAAGGAACATCTTCCTTCCAGAATGTATCAGTTTCTGAAATATGGGAAACAACTCTACTCAACTCCAAGGCAAAAGGATGTCGGGAAAACCCCTTTGCGCTTTTGAAAGAGGTCTGATTTATCTTTTGGCGGAAAAAAACGATAGGTCGAACAGCTCGAATGGACAGGGAAGAAAGTCGCTGTGGATTACTTTAGTATTAATTTTTATGGTAACCCTATCCGGGCTGACCAGTTCCAAGGTGCGACACCTCTATTATCGACAAAAAGATTCCGCCATGACATGGATCAGCGAAAAACTTTATCAGTTCAGCCATCGCGATGCCACACGTGAGATTAGAATCGTCTGCATTGGCGATTCGATGACCGATGATATGCCGGAACAACCGCTCATAAATCGTTTGCTTATCCGCAGACCTACTTGGACAGAGACGCTTCAGAGTAAGTTGCGTAGGACCTATCCGAGCCACAGGATCTTCGTCCACAATCACGGGGCGCGAAGCAAAAAGATTTCTACTGCTTTGGAACGCATGGAAAATCCTTACGAAAGAGAAGATTACTATTACAACAGGTTCATTAGCATGCCCTCGGTTAATGAAATTAACCCTGACATCATCATTCTGGAAAGTCATGGATACATGGACCATGATACGGACTATGAGCAATATGTGAGAACATTCAAAGAGATTCTTCGGCTTTCCACCGAGGAAATGGGTGCTCAAATCTATCTCCTTGTCACAATCTGTCCTGACGGCGAAGACTTTAAGAAACCATATGAATACTATATGAACGACCGCCCGAGGAGGGTGAAAGAGGCTGAATTGATAAGAAGACGGTTGGAGGACTCCATTCAGCTCGGTCGGACACTGGGAATTCCCACCATCGACGTTTACAGCAAGACGGTGTCTGATCCAAGGCCTTTTATCAAGGAACAGGACATGGTACATCCTTCGTATGAGGGACATCTGCTAATTGCGGAGGAAGTGTTCGAAAAAATCAAAGTCTCTATGGTTTTTGTTCCGGGAAAAGGGCTTTCAATGATGGTTGGAGATATTCGGAAAACCATGGAGTATTAGGATGAAGATATCGCTAATATGCACCGACACGGTGATGATCTGCTACGGATTGAGGATCCTGTCGTCTATTCTTCGAAAAGCGGGTCATGAAACCCAGCTGTTCTTTTTATTGAGTGATGTCCAGGAAGAACCGCTGTATGCGGAAAAGACACTGGAACAGCTTGCCGGGATGGTCAAAGATAGCGATCTGATAGGCGTTTCCTGCATGGCCTATACGTCGGATCGATGCAAACAGGCGATCAGGCGTTTGAAGGAACTTGAGATTCCCATCATCTGGGGCGGAATCCATGCCACCCTGGACCCCGAAGAATGCCTTAACCATGTCGATATAGTCTGCGTGGGAGAGGGTGAAGAGGCAATGATGGACCTGGCTTCCCATATGGAGCAGAAAAAAGATTGGAAGCATATCCCCAACCTTGGATACATGAAGAACGGCAACGCTGTCATAAATGAGGTCCGCCCTCTCATCCAGGATCTTGACAGTCTGCCTTTCCCCGACTATGACAATGAGAGTCAATACATCCTGCAAGACCAGATTCTTGTGCCCGCTACCGAATATGATTACGCCCGGAAGTCCTTCAATGTAACCCTTCTCCTGCACACAACCAGAGGCTGCGTGCAGAAGTGCACCTACTGCTGCAATTCAAAGATTAAAGCAATCTATTCCGGCAAAGGGAAGATCATTCGCAAGAGAAGTATCGAGAACTGTATTCAGGAAATGGAGTACGTTCGCCCTCTATTCCCCGACCGAAAGGAACTGTGGATTACGGATGATTCCTTTTTCATAAGAAGCACGGATGAGCTCAAGGAGTTCGGCACGAAGTTTAAGGAGCGAATAGGGCTTCCCTTCCGGTGCAACGGAACGCCGAATTCCATCAATGAAGAAAAATTGGACGCGTTAGTAACGACCGACTTGTTTGAGGTGCGGGTGGGCATACAGACCGGGAGCGAGCGCATAGCCAGAGATGTTTACAAGAGACCTATATCAAATAAGCGGATTATATCCGCGTCCGCCGCCTTGAACAAATACAAAGACAAAATGGTCCCCGCCTATCAATTAATTATTACGAACCCTTTTGAGGAGCGAGAAGACGTTCTGGCCACTATTAATCTTGTTCGGGAACTGCCGCCGCCATTCAACCTGGTCATATTCAACCTGGTGTTTTTCCCGGGCAGCGAAATTTATGAAAGGGCCATACAGGAAGGCATCATCTCGGGAAGAGAGGATTCCCTTTACAATCTTGACTACCATGACCATGACCAGGGCAAACATCTGGAACTGAAAGACAAGAACACCTATCTTAACTCCCTGCTTTATTTGATGCGTGGATATGCACGGGAAAGTCGGGTCGGATCCATTCCAAGATTCTTATTCCCTGTGCTGCTCAATGCGAACATGATCAACCTCATTGAAGCGTTCCCCGCTTTAAATAGCTTGAACCTATGGTTCTTCGACAGCATAAGAAAAACATACTATCGATATAGGAAGCGGTTTCCCGGTCCATCAGAGAATGGACAGAAAGGCACCGGGAATTCTCTTCAAGATTCTACGGAATCGATCTAATCGAGACCCACGAGGGGATGGGGAGAAGGAGGAATCGTGACTGACCTACCGAAAATCTATTTGGAATCCGTGGGTTGCTTCATTTCTCAA
>JAFDAR010000126.1 GCA_019313735.1 Deltaproteobacteria bacterium
CAAAAACGTCATGCCGGACTTGATCCGGCATCCAGAACATATTGAAATTACTGGATTCCGGCTTCCGCCGGAATGACGAAAAATGGTATTTTCTGACTTTTTACGGATGCATCAGAGTTAATTCGTTAAGCGTTAAGAAAAAGGAGCTAAAACTATGAGTGAACAGGTTGTTACCTACGTTATTGAAAATGAGATTGCCGTTATAACGATCAACAATCCCCCCATGAACCCCCTGATCGTTGCTGTCAGAGAACAGCTGACAGCTATTATGGATGAACTTGCCGAAAAGCTGGACGAGGTCAAGGCGGTTATCCTGACGGGTACAGGGAAGGCTTTTGTCGCGGGGGCGGATATCAAATCCTTTCCGGAGCTTACACCCGAAACGGCAAAGGATCGATTGCGAAATGGGAGGCCGATGTACCTGAAATTCGAACAGTTTGACAGACCGGTCATCTGCGCGATCAACGGATATTGTCTTGGCGGAGGGCTTGAGCTTGCCATGAGCTGCGATATCCGAATCGCCTCTTCGAAGGCCCAGTTCGGGCAGCCGGAGATCAATCTTGGTATCATCCCCGGTGGTGGGGGAACCCAGCGTCTGCCCCGTCTTGTGGGGGCCGGTATCGCCAAGGAGCTGATCTATACAGGGAAATTCATCAGCGCCGAGCGGGCTGCGGCCATCGGTCTCGTCAATACGGTCGTGGAACCGGAGAATCTTATGGATGAGGCGAAAGAGATGGCTGTATTGATTGCGAGCAAACCCGTTCTTGCCGTAAGAGCCGCCAAAGAGGTGATCAATCACGGGCTGAATATGACCCTCCACGAAGGGCTCGATCTCGAGGCTCTGCATTGGAGTTACCTCTGCGGGACCGAAGACCAGAAAGAGGGCGCTGTGGCCTTTATTGAAAAACGCAAACCGAAATTCGTCGGCAGATAAGGATGGTAAACAGGGCATTACAAAAGAATAATGAAAGGGCAGGTGAGGTATAAAAATGGAAGTCAAAACGATTGTGGTAGTAGGTTCAGGTTTGATGGGGAGCGGTATCACGCAGGTTGCAGCCCAGGCCGGCTACAATGTCATCATGAACGATGTTAAAATGGAATTCATCGACAGGGGCTTCGATAACATCACCAAGTTTATCGAAAAAAAGGTCACAAAGGGAAAGATTACCGAGGCGGACAAGGATGCAATTATGGGTCGCATCGACAAGTCTGTCGAATTCGAGGCCGCTAGGAACGCGGATTTCATCATCGAGGCGGCATTCGAAAATCTGGAGGTCAAGAAATCCATTTTTCAGCAACTCGACGCCATCTGCGGCGAAGATGTCATCTTCGCATCGAACACGTCGTCCATTCCGATCACGACACTGGCTGCGGCGACAGGGCGCCCCGATCGCTTTATCGGGATGCACTTCTTCAGCCCCGTTCCGGTCATGCGTCTGGTTGAGGTCATCCCCGCCCTGAAGACCTCCGAGGATTCGGTCAAGGCGACCGAGGCCCTCGCGGCGAAGATGGGAAAAGAAACGGTCCGCGTGAAGGATGTCCCGGGTTTCTTGGTCAATCGCGCCAATGCGGCATTCCGGGCGGAATGCTTTAAATGCCTTCTGGAAGGGGTTGCCAGTTTGGAAGACATCGACAAGGCGATCAAGCTCGGTCTCAATCATCCGATGGGCCCCTTTGAACTGGCAGATTTTGTCGGCGTCGAGATCGGATATAGTGTATTCAAGACCCTCTACGAGGGGTATAAGGACCAGAAATTCGCCCCCTCCCTGATACTGGAGAAGCTCGTCATCAGCGGGGATCTCGGAAGGAAGACAGGTAAAGGGTGGTACGACTATACCTCGGGAGAGAAGAAACCCCGTACGGACATCAAGTTTTAGCGCCGGTGGTTCAAATCCCTGTCAAGTTGAAAACGAAAATAGATAATACAGTCCCATAAGGCTGGGATTTCTGTGGGTTGAAGCAGGTATCTTGGCCGGAACGTTGAGGAGGTTATAGGAATGAGAGAAGTAGTAATTGTTGATATGGACAGAAGTGCCATCGGCAAGCATGGCGGGACGATCAAGGATCTCCCGTTCTGGGATCTGCTGGGGCAGACGGCGAAGGCAGTTGTTGACCGGAACGGCCCTAAGATAAAGCCCGAGATGTACGATTATGTCATTATGGGGCACGTTAAACAGAATACGATTGTTGCGAATACGGCACGAAACCTTGTTATGATGATCGGGCTTCCCGAAGAGGTCCCCGCATTTACCGACACTATGGCCTGTGCCTCGGGAATGCTCTCGATCATGGAGGGGTACGAGTTTATCAAAAACGGTTTCGCCGACATCATCCTGGCTGGCGGGGTTGAATGGATGAGCGGCGGAGAGTATTTTCTCTCCGACACCGACAACCACTCCTTCGGGAACGGCGATATAAACCTCTTGGATTCAATCACGGCCGGCGGACCTGGAGCGGCCCCTGTGGAGCGGTACGGTAATATCCCCATGGGGATCACCGCCGAAAACCTCGTGGAGATACACAATATCTCCCGTGAGGAGCAGGATGTGATCTCCCTGCGCAGTCAGAAGCTGGCCGTGCAGGCAATCGAAAACGGAGATTTCAAGGCCGAGATCGTCCCCGTCCGATATGAGAAAGACGACGGGACGATAGGGATCTTCGATGTCGATGAATTCCCTCGGAAGGACACGACACTGGAAGGACTTGCAAAACTAAAACCCGTTTTCAAGAAGGATGGCACCGTTACGGCGGGAAGCTCTTCGGGGAGAAACGATGGAGCGGCAATCTGCCTGATCATGTCACGGGAAAAGGCCGATGAACTGGGGGTAACCCCGCGGGCGCGGATTCTCAGCTGTGGTGTGGCGGGTGTTGATCCGAAAATTATGGGGTGGGGGCCGGTTCCCTCGACCGCGATAGCGATGAAAAAGTCGGGGATGACCCTGACCGATATGGATGTGGTAGAGCTCAACGAGGCCTTCGCTGGCCAAGCCCTTGCCTGCTTACGGAAGTGGAAAGAGATGTACGGCATCGACGAAGAATGGATCGATGCCCATATGAACCTCTGGGGGGGAGCGATCGCCCTCGGACATCCCCTCGGCGCCAGTGGCTGCGTCATCACGACCAAGCTGCTCTACGGGCTGGAACGTACCGGTGGCCGCTACGGCCTGGCAACCCTGTGCTGCGGTGGAGGTATAGGAGGGGCCATTATGATAGAACGGCTTGAAGGGCAGAAGAACGAGAGCCGGGAAGGAGGTGCCCAGTGAAGAAAACGGTATTTGTCAGCGCGGTGAGGACACCGATTGGAAGATATATGGGTTCGTTAAAAACCGTCAGGGTTCAGGATCTGGCGGCGCATACGATGAAGGTGGCGCTTGAGAGGGCGGGAATAGACTCGGGAGCTCTTGATATGTGCATTTACAGTCAGTCGATGCAGAGCAGTCTGCCGGCGAACGTGGGGCGGCATGCCTGGACACTGGCCGGCCTGAGCGAGGACCCGGCGGGGTATACGCTGAACACACTGTGCGCCGGTTCCCTTCAGACGATGATCAGCGGTTTCAATAAGATTATCGGGGATGAGTACCAGGGGATGCTGGTCGGCGGTGTGGAGAGCTACAGCATGGCCCATTATTA
>JAFDAR010000127.1 GCA_019313735.1 Deltaproteobacteria bacterium
AAAATTTTGCGCCGGATCTCCTCTGCGGCATCATCAGACAATCCGCTCTTCCTGACTTCCTTAACCACTTCAGCAGCCACGATCCGGGCTTTTTCGATCTTGTCCCATCTCTCCACCAACGCCCCCAACTTGCTCAGCGTATCCATCATGGGCGCGGTGACGCCTTCAGGAATCAGGCCCTCCACATATTCCAATTGCCTCTCAAACAGATCCTTGAGCCGCTGTATATTACCCCTTTTTTGCTGCCGTGCCCGGTCCCAGCCGTCCACCTCATCACCAGGGACCCCGGAATCGGATTTCCATCTCCGGAGCGTGGTGTCGCTCACATCCAACTGCCTGGAAATCTCCGCCAGACTATGCCCGTCCACATACAAGCGCTCGGCCATCGGCGATTTTGCCGCCCGATCTCCCTTGGTTGTCATGTCCTATCCTTAACCCTTTTTTTCTTTTCTTTTATTCATGTCCATTTGCGTCCATTTGCGGTCAACTCTTTTTTCTTTTTAATTCCCAAGCTCTTTTTCAAGTCGCTCGATATCCCCGCGCAGGATCAGCAACTCGCCCCAGCACACCTCCAGCTCACCCCACATCTCGGAAAGCTGCGGGATCTCGATATCCTCGATCTCGGTCAATGCCGTGTTCAGCCCCTGGCGGATCGCTGATGCCAGCGCCTCGAACTTGCTCGTAAGACGCCTTCTTTTCTCCCTGGCCTGGGCCAGCTTGCCTCGCATGGCCGCGCGTTCTATGTTCATAATTGCGATGCTCCTTTTTGCCGCACAATCGGGCAAAACTGATTGCCCTTTATGCTTTCTACCAATTCTGTCTGGGTCTGGGTGTTCAGCGATACCACATCAATGACCTGGGTATAGATGCCGTCCAGCCGGCAAAACGCTTTGGTGCAATCTTCCACCAGGCGCGAATTGCTTTCGTATAGCCGCTTGATTTCCGATACATCCTGGCGGTATTGGTCCAGGGTGATCTGCATCTCGGCCTTGCGCGACTCCTCCTGACGCTGGAACCGTTTGTTGTCGAAATACCAGATAATAAATATCAACCCCGGCAGTCCCAGGATCTGCAATATGGCCACGGAATACGTCAACGGCGGAACAACTTCCATTATTGCTCCCTTCTAATTTTGACCGCAAATACACGCAAATAAACACAGATATTTTTTCTTTTTTTAATTCTCTTTTTTTTATTCATGTCCATTCGCGTCCATTCGTGGTTTCATTTTTTTCTTTTCCAGCCATTCAATGTGTTTCAACAACTGCCGTATCACCCGCCGCATGTTCACGCATCCCCAGAACTCGCAATCAAACCGCGTATTCGAGTAATGATCGATCAGCATAAGCTGGATCTTTGTGAGTGGCGGCTCCATTTTTTTTAGCTTCCAGGCCCGCAAAAAATCTACGGATTTTCAATATCATCGAGCGGAATAGATGTTCTGCTACCAAAAAACAGGGCGGCTAAAAGATCGATCAGGCCGCCGGGTTTTGTAATGGGCGTTTCAATCTGTTTCCATGTTTCCCGGGCGCCACCGGTTGTAATCCCGCTCATTGACTCGATAGTTACCTTTGCCATATCGGTAACGGTCTGCTTTTTTATCTCGCCGGACGCTTTGCTCGTTTCCGCAATCTGCATGAATCCCAGGACTAATGGTGCAACTTTCTCAATAATGCTGAATATGCTTAGTACGCTTGATAGAGACATTTTTATTCCTCCTTTTTATTTTTTCTGGTCAATGCCGTTCCGGTCGCAAGCCCCGCAAGGGCTGATATCGCCATGTTTGGCACGTCGGCAGCATCGATGGGCGCCTGCCACAGGGCAAAACAACAGATAATAACAATCCCGATAACTACTGCGATTTTATCATTCATAAGAATTTCCCTTCGTTATATATTTATGATAATTTTTCACAAACTCCGCTTCCGTTCCTTTTCCCAACGGCGTGTTGTAGTATTGCTTCCAGTACCAGGCCATGCCGTCGATATCATCGAACCTGGGCAGGGCTTCCGGCACACGCCGGTAATGAATCCGCGCCATCGCGATCTGATAAGACAAATTGGCCTCCAGGGCCTCGACAGACGGACCCACATCATAAGCCGCTCCGGCAACCTGCCAGACCGCCTCGGCCAGATCCTCCCGGTACACAAGATAGTTGCCCCAGATATCCTTTTCCGTGGCTGGCTCCATCTGAAACACCCCCAGAGCCGGACCAGCCCGCCTCGCCTGAGCGGGCTGGCTCGCGATGGCGGGCGGGCCGCCGCCCACCTGCCTGAGATATGTTCCAAATCCCGACTCCTGAGCAGCCGTACCCAGCAAAAGGTGCACCGCCGCCCTGGAGTGCATGCCGATTTCGGTGAGCACCCGCTCGATCAGGTCTTGAAATTGTGTTTTGTTGAAAGCCATGTTTTTAATTGATGATTGAAAATTGAAAATTGTTAGGGCCAAAAAACAAAAGCCCGGTCCCCCGGAGAAATACTCTCCGGAGAAACCGGGCTGCATGAGCCGCTGTTAGCGGATATAGCGGGCAAGCCGCGCTATTATCTATTTATATATTAGATGTTGATAAGGTCATTTTGATTGTTAGGCATCCGGGTCCAAGTCCTCAATTTCATCCCAAATATATCCTCTCAGGATGTCTTCGGCATCGTAATGCCACTTATGCCCTTCGCTCTGTAGTTTATTTTTATATCGCTGAAAACGTACAAAGCCTTCCTCTCCCAAATTCGCCTTAGCTGCAACATCCAATTCGTCCCATTCGTTATCCATACTGTTATTTCTTTCATTCGCTGATTTATTTCATATTAATTTAAAATCTTACAATTGTCAACTTCCGCCCGTCCCTGGCACCTTCTTATAAATATATACCCATTTCCCGCAATGTTTGCAACGAGTTTTTATTTTATCGGCCACAGCCTCCATCAAGATCTTTTTGCAGTGCGGACAATAAATTACCGGCCCCGCATCTGCCTCAAACTCCGCGTCCCGCACCTTGGATCCATATCCGTCATTCAGCATGGCCGGCCCGGCGCATATGTACTAACCCACGGACTACACCTCACCCAGTCCCTCCGCCGTTCGCCGGTAAATCTCCGATCCAGGAATCCGCGCACGACCATCGGATGTTTGACCAGAAAAAACCACAACCAGCCGATCCACGACCGTTTTTTTCTCCTGCCCAACCTGTTTTTCCGACGATCCAAATATCCCAAACGCCTTTCTTTTTGCTCGCTCATTTTCAACATCCTTTCCCATATAATGGTTAGGAAATAGGAATTAGAAAATAGGAAATAGTTAAAACCCTCTTTCCTCCCCGCCCGCCATCGCGAGCCTGGCGTTCGCTCAGGCGAGGCGGGCGGGTATTCTCTTTCCTCTTTCCTTTCATTTTCTATTCCCCCGGTCCGAGCTCTCGAACCCCTGCGACATACATCTGGCCGTTAAACAGATACGCCTCAACGTGCCGGTCCTCCTCATCATAAGAAATATCTTCCCCGCGCTCTTTTGCAATCCTCAGCTCATCAGCACTAACCAGCGGCACCTTGTACGCTGCAATATGATTATCCGTCATTTTGCTTTTTCCCCACCCCTGCTCTTTCCAGCGTTGACAGCCTTGATGGATG
>JAFDAR010000128.1 GCA_019313735.1 Deltaproteobacteria bacterium
GAATAGGGGATGAATTTGTGAAATACATAAATGAGATCGATATCAAGGGGAAAACGGTGTTGTGCCGGTTTGATTTTAATGTTCCGCTGGATGAGGATCTGCATATTACCGACGACAGAAGGATAAAGGCGGCGCTTCCCACAATCAACTACGCAATGGATGAAAACGCGCGGGTAATAGTAATAGCCCACCTTGGCCGGCCGGGGGGAAAAGTGATTGAAAGTCTCAGTCTTAAGCCCGTGGCCCGGAGACTGTCACGCCTCCTTGGCAAAGAGGTTGTGCTGGCGAAGGACTGTATTGGCGATGAGGTAAAAACGCTGATTCAGGATATGAAACCCGGTTGTGTCTTGTTGCTCGAAAACCTGCGGTTCCACACAGAAGAAGCAGAAAATTCTGATGATTTTGCCAGGGAGTTAGCCGGGTACGCCGATGTGTACGTGGATGATGCCTTTGGAAATGCCCACAGGACCCATGCCTCCAATGTCGGAATAACAAAATTCGCAAAGGTGTGTTGCGCCGGTTTTCTGATGAAAAGAGAGCTGAACTATTTCAGCTCTACCCTTAAAGATCCCTTACGTCCTTTTGTGGCCATAATCGGTGGTTCAAAGGTATCAGGCAAGCTGGAAGCCCTTGCGAATCTTATCAGAAGAGTTGACAAGATGATAATAGGGGGAGGGATGGCGTTTACCTTTCTGAAGGCGATGGGACATGAGGTGGGCAGATCCCTGATAGAGGAGAATCTTCTCAATACGGCGCGCCGGGGCATCAAGATAGCAAAGGAAAGGGGTGTAAAATTATACCTTCCCGTTGATTGTGTTATTGCCGAAGAGGCCTCGCCGAAAGCGGTGACAAAGATCGTACCTATCCAGGAAATAGACCCCAATTGGATGGGGCTGGACATCGGCCCTGCCTCAATTGCCCTCTTTCGCGAGGCGCTAAGCGACGCGAAGACGATTATGTGGAACGGCCCTATGGGAGTGTTTGAGATCGACGCGTTCAGCATGGGGACATTTTCCCTGGTGCATGCCGTTGCGCAGTCCCATGCCCTTACCATCGTCGGAGGAGGAGATACAGATGTCGCGGTCCACAGGACGGGAGAAAGTGATTATATCACCTATATGTCTACCGGAGGTGGTGCTTCCCTTGAACTTCTGGAAGGCAAGAAATTGCCGGCGGTCAAGGCTCTTGATGAATGTGAAAAGAGGATAGATTGACAGGGGACCGGACCCTATGAGAAATATCAGGATTATTTGCGAATATGACGGCACTTCCTACCATGGATGGCAGATACAGCCCAACGGCATCAGCATTCAGGAGGTACTTGAAGAAAAGACAGGAATAATCACACAGGAAAAAATAAGGTTAACGGTCTCAGGAAGAACGGATGCCGGCGTTCATGCCATAAATCAGGTGGCAAACTTCAGGACAGGGTCGGTCATAGCGTGTGGGAGTCTCTTAAAGGGAATTAACAGCCTTCTTCCCGGAGACATTGTTGTAAAAGACTTGATAGATGCGGATGATGATTTCCATGCGCGCTACAGCGCGAAGAGCAAAATATATCTGTACAGGATATTCAATAATCCGGTGAGAACAACTCTCTACAGAACCTATTCCTGGCATGTGCGCGCTCCCCTTGATACAGACGTGATGGGAGAAGCGGCGATACTGCTTAAGGGAAGGCACGATTTTTCATCTTTCTGCGCCGCCGGGTGCGATTCCGAAAACCATATAAGAACAGTTATCGATACTTCCGTTGGTGTGAAGGACGACATGATTTCATTCACCATAGAGGCAAATGGCTTTCTGCGTTATATGGTGAGAAATATCGTCGGTCTTCTTGTCGATGTGGGAAAGGGAAACATCACGCCTGCCGGATTCGAAGAAATAATGGGTGCCATGGACAGGACAAAAGCCGGCATCACGGCCCCGCCGCAGGGACTTTTTCTCAGGGAGGTCAGATACTGATGAAGATACTTGTGCTTGGACATAAAGGTATGCTCGGAACCGACCTTATGACAACTCTTGGCGGAGCTCATGATGTAATAGGAAAAGATGCTGGAGATTTTGATATTGCGTCTGTCTCCGATTGCAGAGATGTGGTTAAAGAAACCGGCGCGAATGTGGTTATAAATGCGGCCGCCTATACGAATGTAGATGGCTGCGAAACGGATGAAAACAGATGTTTTTCCGTGAATGCCGATGGAGTGAAAAACGTGGCTCTGGCCTGCAGAGGGACAGACATCAAACTGATCCACTTCAGCACCGATTATGTGTTTGATGGTACAAAATCCGTTCCCTATGTGGAAGAGGATGCATGTAATCCCATCAACGCCTATGGGAGATCCAAACTGAAGGGGGAAGAGTATCTCAGCGAATTTTCCAATAATTATATATTGTTGAGAACGTCCTGGCTTTATGGGAAAAATGGAAGAAATTTTGTCGGGGCAATAGTGGAAAAGGCGGAAAAAACAGGACAACTGGAGGTGGTTGATGACCAGACGGGCTCGCCCACCTATACAGTGGATCTTGCGGCGGCAGTGAAGGTGCTTATCGAGGGCGATTACAGGGGCGTTTTCCACGTAACGAACAGAGGAACATGCAGCTGGTATCAGTTTGCCCTGAAAATACTGGAATACAAGGGCATGGAAAATGTCAGGATTGTTCCGATAAAATCTGCAAAGCTTGGCAAGGGCGCTCCCCGTCCAGAATATTCGGTTCTCAGTTGCAGAAAATTCGCCGATGCCACACACAAGACAATGAGATTCTGGCAGATAGCACTGAAGGATTATATGATCAGCGCATAATCTGAGGAGAATTGACGGATGGCCACCATAGACAGAGGCAACCTCCGGGAAGTGTATCCGGTTTTGAACACGGGTTTTGCCAGGGCCTATCTTATCGAAGGCAGTGAAGGGCTCATGGCTGTTGATGTGGGGAGTCCCGGATGCGCGAAAGATATAGCCGGGTACATAACAGATGTATTGGGCCGGACTCTGGATGATCTGAAATATATAACAGCTACGCATTTTCATATAGATCACATAGGTGGAATCGGCCACCTGCTCGACATGTGTCCGCCTCGAACAAGAGTACTTTTCCACTACATGGTAAAGGATTACATTACGGAAAGGAAGAAGATATCCCTTATAAAAAACTGGTTTGTGGGCCTTCCTCCAGCGATAGTGGTAAGTATCCGCTATCTCAGGAGATTTTCGCACCTTGGTATTGAGAGCCTGACGGGAATTCCCCTTCCGGGGCTGAGAAATATCATAAAACTTCCCTTCAGCCACGACAGGATCGATTATTTCGGAAGCGAAGGAAAGAAAATATATCCCCTCGACGATTCAGGCTTTGAAGAATGGGAGGCAATAAAAACGCCCGGCCATACGGAAGACTCTGTGTGCTTTTTTAACAGGAGAACAGGAGAACTGATATCGGGAGACCTGATCATAAATATTTCCAAAGGTGGAAGGGGAGAGCTAAACAGTTTTCACTGGAGCCGAGATGTCATAAAAGAATCCTTCGATTATCTGCGTGGCACAATAAAACCGGTGGTTATCTATCCGGGTCATGGTGAGGTAATTGCCGGGGATGTTGATGTTAATAAGGAGCTTGTTGTGCAGGAAAAAATAGTTGTCATGGCTGAAGAGCTGTCCAACAGGATAGCCGCCGGCGAGGTGATTGAAAGACCCGCCTCCATAGTCAAGGAACTTGTCGAAAATTCTCTTGATGCCGGAGCGACGGATATCTCTGTTGAACTTGAAGGTGGCGGAAAGCGTTCTGTAAAGGTTGTGGATAACGG
>JAFDAR010000129.1 GCA_019313735.1 Deltaproteobacteria bacterium
CGTCTCAGATCTTCAAGCTGCTTAAGGTCTCCGGAGAAAAACTCCTTCTGCACCTCAACCCTGACTGTCATGTCGTCATTGAAACCCTTTCTCTCCAGAATAATCAGGAAATTGGTTCCAACACCTGGTATATTCATCAGCTTTTTCTCTACCTGAATCGGGAATATATTGACTCCCTTCAGGATCAGCATATCATCGGTTCTTCCCTTTATTCTCTCTATCCGAACGTGTGTCCTGCCGCATTCACAGGGCCCCGGAATAATACGCGTGAGGTCTTTCGTCCTGTATCGCAGTATGGGCATCCCATCTCTCAAGAGGGTCGTCAGCACAAGCTCCCCCTCTTCGCCCTCCGGAACAGGCTCGAGCGTGTCCGGATTAATTATCTCAACAATAAAGTTATCTTCCCAGACATGCATCCCATTCTGGCGCTGGCATTCAAAGGCTACACCCGGACCATCCATCTCAGACAGCCCGTATGAATTGTATGCCTTGACACCATAAAACTCTTCTATCTTTTCCCTTGTCTTTGCCGAATGGGGTTCCGCGCCCAGAAAGGCGATCTTGAGTTGCGTGTCCCTCCTTGGGTCAACCCCCACCTCTTCAAAGACTGAGGACAGGTGAAGAGCGTAACTCGGAATAACGTGTATCACCGTTGTCTGGAAATCCTGCATAAGCTGTATCTGTCGTTTGCTGTTACCCGCGCCTATGGGGATAACCAGTGCACCCAATTTCTCCGCGCCATAATGAAATCCCAGTCCACCGGTAAAGAGGGCATAGGTCATCATGTTCTGGAACACGTCACTCCTGCGCATACCCGTCATATACATGGAACGGGCCACGATATTAGTCCACTCCTTTATATCGTCAATCGTATGAAAGATAACTGTCGCCCTGCCGGTTGTCCCGGAAGATGAATGCATCCTCACCAGTTCATCCTTGGAAACAGCGAGAAATCCATAGGGCCAGTGTTCTCTGAGATCATCCTTTGTCGTAAGAGGGATTTTTCTTATATCTTCCAGAGACCTTATTCCGTTCGAATCAAGACCTGTTTTTTTGAACAATTCCCCATAAAAAACAGAGACGGAGGCCTTCTCTACGCTTTTCTTCAGCCTCGCAAGCTGAAGCTCTTTCAGCCTGTCCCTCTGCATTGTTTCAATCTCTTTTTCCCAGTACATCAAGTCAACCTCCACCTTGGAATCCGCGTTATATATACCCCGGAAAACAGGATATCAAGATAAATCCATCCTTACACACGCCATATTGAGACGACTTCCATATACGATTACTTGGCGGCCGGCAATAACGTCTCCAACAGATTGTCAAGTGACCGGCACTGCCTGCAGACAATGGTCCCCTCTTTGTCAACCAGTATAAGGGAGGGAACGCCCCTCACATTATAAGCCATTGCCGTTTCTGCTCTTTCATCAAGTAATACTCTGTATTTGATGTCATACCTGGCCGCGAAGGAACGCACCTTTTTAACGGGTTCCTGGATGTCTATATTGAATATCACAAGTCCACTGTCACCATACTCACCGTGCAGCTCGTTCAGATAAGGCGGCATTTTCCGGCAATGCGGACACCACGTCGTACTGAAGGCAAGGAGAACAACCTTTCCTCTGTAATCAGTAAGCCTGACCTCTTTCCCATCCAGGTCTTTCAAGACAAAATCGGGCGCCAGCTCTTCAATGCTCGATTTCCATACGCTCCCCTCCTGCGAAGAAAAGGCGGGAGAAGATGTAAGCATTACAATAGATGCAAAACAGATCACAATCAAAAGAAACCAAATTTTATATCCACGCCTACCCTTTAAAGCCATAACATCCCTCCTGCCTTGAGTAAGAAATATTCTCCCATACCTATCAGTATCCATCCAAATATCTTGTTAATCCTCGTCATCCACACCCCCGACCTGGGAATACTTGACAGAAGACCGGAAAAAGTCCCTACAATAACAAGCAGTGTCCCCATGCCTATGGCAAAGACAAACATGAGACTCATTCCGAAGACCGCGCTCTGCCTGGCAGCAATCAGGCTCAGCAGAACAGCGAGCACCGGCGTTGTACAGGGACCTATTATGATTCCCGACACTGCCCCCACAAGGAAACTTCCGACGAATCCTCCGCTTTTCTCCTCCGGCCTGAACCTTGTCAAAAATTGGGGCATGGGGATTGAAAGCATAAATACCCCCAACATGGAAAGCCCCATAAGAATACATATATTGGCTATTATAAGAAACACCCATGGATTAGTCTGGATCTGGCCGAATAATTTCCCTGTCAGTGCGGCAAAACCACCCAGAGCAGTATATACTGCTGCCATACCAAGAACATAAATTATGGAAAGTAGAAAACCCTTTGTCCTGGAAGAACTGCTGCGTGCGCCTATATAAGCGACAGTAATAGGAATCACCGGATAGACGCAGGGCGTAAAACTGGCCAAGACTCCCCCAAGATAAGCGGCAAGAACAGCCATGTAAAACGCGCCATGGAGATACGCGTCCGGATTTCCAAGAAGATTCTCAATCATTAGCTAAATCCCCTTTTCTACACGGTCATATAATATGTCTGCCGTTAAAAAAAGAGCGGGCACGCCTCCGCCTCTCAACTCTTTATTATCTGTATGTGTTGATCTTTTCCAGCAACATATACTCCGGCATGGAACCGATGATATCTCCCACCTTTTTCCCGTCCTTGAATACCAGAAGATCCGGTATGGAGCGGATACCGAACTTCGCCGCGGTCGCGTTATTGCCGTCCACATCAAGTTTAGCGAATACGATATCTCCCTGACGCTCTTTCGCGAGTTTATCAAGGACTGGCCCCATCATCTTGCACGGACCGCACCACTCGGCCCAGCAATCGACAAGCAGAAACGGATATTTCGCTATTGCTTCATCAATATTGCTGTCCGTCACAACAACCGGACTATCCGGACTATCTACAAATTCTCCCATTTCTTTGCCTCCTGATTACGTTATTACGTTGTTTTTTATTAATTGCATCGTGAAACATGGACTCAATGTCTGTCACGATCCTCGCCTTCTATCAGGCCCAGAATATTCTTTATAAATTCCGGCCTCTTGAGATAGTAACACCTCGTATTCTTTTCCTTGCGGCAATCGACAATACCCTGCCCCTTAAGTATTGTAAGATGCTGTGAGATATTCGCCTGGCTTGCATGCACGCAGTCTTCCACAACCCCCACGCATTTTTCACCCTTCGCGAGTTCTCTAACTATCTTCAATCTGGTGGTGTTTCCCAATGTCTTGAAAAACTCCGACATCTTTTCATAATCCACGTTGCCCACATATCACCTCTATATAAGAACTATGATATATTCTGGCTCTAATATATAATTACCCTACCCCCGATTGTCAAGCGGACGCGAAGCTGTTGGTTGGATAAACTCTAATGATAATGCTCAGTGGGATTCACGTATCTTAACGACTTTTTATCTCAAATATATTACCGGAATTGTCTCTTATAAATAAAAGGTCATCTCTTGATTCTCTTTTTATCTGTGTAATGGGGAACCCCTTGGATTCTGCCTTTTTGATAAGAGAGTTCCTGTTCCGGTTTTCTGTCTGTCAGAAATAATTCCAAGAAAAGATCATCGCCGGAGAGATGCGTAACGGAAACCTCATTGCTGATACCGAATAGCCTTTCAGATAAATCTTTATAGAGATCGAATTTCTGTACCTCTTTCAGGCCAAGCAGATCCTTGTAAAAAGCCTGTATATCGTTTTCCTCGTTGATTGTTATTCCAATATGTTCAAGCATGATGCACTCGTAAAAAGTCAAAATTAGACGGCAAAGTAAAAAGCTTCAAATTGAAGCTCCCCGCAACAAGTTGCGGGGAATCTCCGATTGTTAAGGAAAATGTCTATTTTTTATTCGCTCCTGAGGAATGAGGCGTACTTACGGTACGCCGCAGTGACGAAGGATGCAGCGGAACGCAGAAGTTGGACTTTTTACGAAGCCGTCAAGCATAATTATCTCCAAAATCCCTTCACCCGGAGCTTTTACCATCCTCAGCGAGCGATTCCAATGCGCCGCGGTTAACCAGCCTGATATTGGTCCCTTCTTCCTCAACAAGCTTTCTGTTCTTCATGTTCCCCAGAGCCCTTGACAATGATTCCGGACCTGTACCCAGAATGTTGGCAAGCTGCAGTTTCGAAATGTTCAGCTTTATAACATCCTTGTCTCCCTGTTCTTCCGATAGATAAAGCAGATAAGCAGCCAAACGACCAGGGATTTCCTTCAGGGAAAGATTTTCTACCTGAATGGTAAATTCACGAAGTCGCATTGATAGGACTGCCAGGATGTTCATTGTAAGGGATGGATTGTTTGTTATGAGATTTATGAATTTTTCCCTGGGAAAGAATAAAAGGTGGCTTTTTGAGATTGCCCGGGCATTGGCGGGAAATGATTTTCCTGAAAAGACGGGAACAGCGCCGATAGTTTCCCCCTCCTTAACAATGTGAAAAATCTGCTCTTTTCCTTCGAAAACCGCTGCCCTCATCCCCGTCAAAAAAGATTATCTCTCCCTTATTGAAATATTTATCAACCGATATTTTTTTAATCTCCTCGAGGTGGTCATCAGGCAGTCCCCCGAAAAGCTGGCTTTTTAACAAGACATCCTGTACTTTTGTCATAAATATGGTCCTTTTTTAGAAAGTGGTACAGTCGTAAAAAGTCAGGATTGAACTTCCTACAAACCCATCAGGAAATATCACCTCTTCTTAACATAAGTCAAGGTGACGCGCTGTTCTTTGAGATAATTTAGCAGTCAACAGTAAAACCAATTTATTTTATACAAGGGAGGAATCACATGTTTTGTTATCAATGTCAGGAAACGGCAAAAAACACAGGCTGCATCGTAAAGGGCATCTGCGG
>JAFDAR010000130.1 GCA_019313735.1 Deltaproteobacteria bacterium
GCAACCCAAATAATCCTTGACGAGGAAGAAAAACTATGAATAAATAAACACTATCTAACATCCTAATATCAATGGGGAATACAGGATATGTTACGTATAGCAATAAATAATCAACAATCTCATGGCACACTGAAGGGTGAAGATAAGTAGGTGTTAACTTGCCAGGAGACTTGGCCTTGTATGCTGTTTCTGTCCGTCGGCTCATAGCTTTGCACTCCGGCTTCCTTCAAACCCTTCCTCACGGTTCCACACTTGCTTTCGGCTATTACTTTTGTTAATCTGTTACCATTAGCAGGGTTCACGTATAGGGGACTTTCACCCCATAAGTTTCACGCCCATGCCGGGTGTACACAAAGGCAATCCAGCCGATATCAAATCGTAATACCATAAAGGGCTGTTTGTCCTTGCACGCATTAACTAAAGACAATATAAGGAGCCAACTTTGTTTAAATCAGGTTTTGTTGGAATCGTAGGAAAGCCAAACGCGGGGAAGTCCACTCTCATGAATTTCATGGTGGGTGAAAAGATAGCGATAACCACCCGTAAGCCCCAGACAACCAGAAACAGGATTATGGGGATCAGGAATACCGAGGCGGGCCAGTTTATCTTTCTGGACACCCCGGGGATACACAACGCGAAGACGCCGCTCAACCGCCAGATGGTATCGGCCGCGATGAGTGTCTTTAGTGATGTGAATATGCTGCTCCTGCTCATAGATGCCGGGACGCATATCGGCGAAGACGATAATCTTATCGTAAAAGCGCTCAAAGAGACGAAGATACCGGTCGTGTTGGTGATTAATAAGATTGACCTGATCGACAAGGAAAAGCTGTTGCTGTTGATTGACAATATCAAAAACATTCACACATTTGAAGAGATTGTGCCCGTCTGCGCGCTGAAGGGATTCAATGTTGACAGGCTCCTGGATATAATATGGAATATCCTGCCGGAGGGACCGCAGTATTTCCCGGATGATATGATAACGAATCGTTCCGAAAGATTTTTAGCGGCTGAGATAATCAGGGAAAAGATAACCATATTGACGCACAAGGAAGTGCCCTACTCAACCGCCGTCATAGTTGAGTCTTTCAAGGAGAATGAGGCAAAGGGCCTGATACATATACAGGCAGTTATAAATGTGGAGAAAGACTCTCAGAAAGGCATTATCATCGGCAAGAGGGGCGGCATGCTCAAAAAGATAGGAACCGCCGCGCGGCTGGAGATGGAAAAGTTTTTCAGTACCAGGATATACTTGGAGCTGTTTGTCCGGGTGCAAAAGGACTGGTCGCAGAATTCGAGAATGCTTGGAGAATTCGGATATCCAAATAAATAGGGAGCAACCATGAAACCCATAGTAGCAATCGTAGGAAGGCCCAATGTCGGGAAATCAACACTGTTCAACCGTCTGTCTGAAGCCAGAAAGGTTATTGTCATAGACCAGCCTGGCGCCACAAGAGACAGAAACTACACGGATTCCGACTGGAATGGCAAGACATTCATGATAATCGATACGGGGGGTTTTGAACCCGCGACCAGTGAAAGAATGTTTGTGCAGATGCGTGAGCAGACAAACCTGGCCATCGAGGAAGCTGATGCCATCATCTTTCTTATGGATGGACGGGAGGGCCTCACCCCTTCTGACATCGAGATTACAAAACTGCTCAGGAAAACAAAAAAGCCCGTCTTCTACGTTGCAAACAAGATAGACAATCTCAGGCAGGAGGAGCTGGCACTGGATTTTTACAGGCTGGGTGTGGATCGGATCTATTCCATATCTTCCCAGCATGGGCTCGGGGTGGGCGATCTGCTGGATGACGTCGTAGAACATCTTCCGGAAATCCCTGTTGAAGAAGACGAAGAGGAAAGGATAAGAATAGCCGTAATCGGAAAACCAAATGTCGGAAAATCCTCACTGATAAACAAGATTCTCGGCTATGAGCGTACGATAGTCAATCCCATACCCGGAACCACGAGGGATTCGGTAGACACCGCCTTTGATCTGAATGACAGGAAATATCTCTTGATAGACACAGCCGGAATAAGGAAAAAGAGCAAGGTCAGTCTGAAGCTGGAGAGATACAGTGTTATAGAAGCAATAAAGACGCTTGACCGGTGTGACATAGCTCTTATTATGATAGACGCGGAGGAGGGTGTCACTGAGCAGGATACAAAAATAGCCGGCCTGGCCTATGAGAGAGGCGCGGCCTGTATTATAATTCTGAATAAATGGGACCTTATTGAAAAAGACAATTCCACGATCGGCACGCATGCAATGCATGTAAAAGACAGCCTCAAATATCTGGATTTTGCGCCCATAATCACCGTGTCGGCGCTCTCCGGGCAGAGACTTACAAAGATATTCGACCTTGTTAACAATGTTTATGATCAGTATACAAAAAGAGTTCCCACATCTCTCTTAAACACAAAGCTTGCGGAGTTTACTGAAAGGCTTTCTCCTCCACGCTACAGAAACAGGCCCAATAAGATAAACTACGCAACTCAGATATCTGTAAAGCCCCCCACCTTTGTGTTTTTTGTTCGCGAAGCAAAGGCTGTATATTTTTCCTATGAACGCTTTCTGGCCAACAGGATACACGAAGAACTGGGTTTTGAAAATACACCGGTAAGGCTGATTTTCAGAAAGAAGGGAACGGAACGCTGAGAAAAAGTTCAGGAATCAAGATATGAGAATGAACTATCTTTAACCGTGAACTGTGAACCGTAAACCGTGAACCGTTTTCCTAAAGGCCGAGATATGCCTTTTTTACCTCCTCATTGGCAAGGAGGTTCTTTGAGGAATCCGTGAGTGTTATGCGGCCATTTTCCATGACGTAACCCCTGGCAGCTACCTTGAGCGCGAGGTTCGCGTTCTGTTCCACGAGAAAGATGGTCGTATTACTTTCCGCGTTTATCTTGCTTATTATCTCAAATATCTGTTTGACAATAAGTGGAGCAAGCCCCAGTGAAGGTTCATCAAGGAGAAGGAGCCTGGGCTTGGCCATGAGTGCCCTTGATATGGCCAGCATCTGTTGTTCTCCGCCGCTCAACGTACCACCGGCCTGATGCCGCCTCTCCGCGAGGATGGGGAAAAGATCATACACATATTCCATATCCCTCTTTATTTCCGCCCTGTCATTTCTCAAGAAGGCACCCATATCAAGGTTCTCGGCAACCGACAGATAGGGAAAGATGCGACGACCTTCAGGCACCTGGCAGATGCCTAATGAGACGATTTTGTCCGGCTCCATACCGGTTATCGGGTCGCCCATAAAAGATATCTCACCCGATCTCGGTGGAACTATGCCGCAGACAGCCATGAGCGTCGTGGTTTTCCCGGCTCCGTTCGCGCCTATGAGAGTGACGATCTCCCCTTCAGCGATCTCTATGGTGACACCCTTCAACGCCTGGATATTCCCATAGAAGGTCTGTACGTTCTTAAGCTTAAGCATCAACCTCTTCTCCGAGATAGGCCTTTATTACGACAGGATTATTCCTTATTCATATCATGCTCTATCAAGAGTATGGAAATCCCCTCTTCATCGCGAATCTGCTTTATCAGTTCATCAAGTTCCTGCGTTTCGTTGGGATTCATGCCGGCAGCGGGTTCATCCAGGAGAAGCAGAAAGGGCTCCGTGGCCATTGCCCTGGCTATTTCAAGAAGTCTCTGTGCTCCATATGGAAGGTTCTTGGCAAACTCGTCCACAAACTGGGCGAGTCCTATCTTTTCCAGGATGGCATAGCTGTCTTCCACCGCCTTTTTTTCTTCCCTTATCGTTGATCTGCCTCTCAGTATGGCGCCCAACACACCCGCGTGCATGCGGCAGTGACGTCCGATCATTACATTCTCAAGGACTGTCATATTGGGGAATAAACGAATGTTTTGAAAGGTTCGGGCCAGACCTTTTTCGGTAACCTTGTTCGGCTTTACACCGTTTATCCTCTCCGGCATGTCCCTCCCCGGCGCGAATATGAGCACATCACCATCTGTGGGGGGATATATCCCTGTTATACAGTTGAAGAAGGTGGTCTTTCCGGCGCCGTTGGGCCCGATAAGAGCGACGATCTCATCTTTGCATACATCCAGGTCAAGATCATCAAGCGCCCTCAGACCCCCGAAATTCATACCGAGGTTTTGAACTTTCAGTACAGGTCACATTGGGTATAATTCCACCGGGACGAAATATCATCATTACGACGAGCAGTGTGCCGAACGCCAGCATCCTGTACTCAGAGAACGCGCGCAGATATTCAGGCGTAAGTATCAGCACAAGCGCCCCGGCAATAACCCCTATTATGGATCCCATGCCACCCAGCACAACTATACACAATACTATGATAGACTCCCAGATGGTAAAGCTTGCTGGATTTACAAAGGTAGTTTTTGCCGCAAACATAACTCCGGCCATACCCGCCCACGTCGCTCCAAGGGCAAATGCCGTCAATTTGGTTTTTGCCTTGTCAATCCCCATGGCCTGGCAGGCAACTTCATCCTCTCTGAGCGCGATCCATGCCCTGCCGATCCTGGAGTCCTGCAGGCGGTTTACGACAAAGATAGTAAAGACGCACAGGGCAATCATAATGTAATAAATATATATCGTAGAGCCGTGAACCGACAGATCTATCCCGAACAGGGAAGGCCTTGGAATATTTGCTATGCCACTGGGCCCGAAAGAAAATTCATTCCAGTTTTCCAGAATAATGCGTATGATCTCGCCGAATCCCAGCGTAACGATGGCAAGATAATCTCCGCGAAGTCGGAGCACAGGAAAACCCAGCAGTATTCCAAAGGTGGCACCCAGAGCGCCTCCTATGGGCAGCGCTATCCAGAAGCTGAGTCCGAAGTGGTAATTCAACAGGGCGTAGGAATAAGCACCCACCGCGTAAAAGGCGACATATCCCAGGTCAAGAAGACCCGCGAGACCCACGACAATGTTAAGACCAAGACCAAGCATAACGTAGATCAACGCCGTTACCATGATTGTGGTCTGATACAACGAGAAAATGAAGGGGAAACTGATTGTGAATATTCCAAAGATGACCAGCGCGGGCAGATATATCCTTTTCTCGTTCAGTGCTCGATGGAACAGGGAAATCTTAACTGTTTCTTCTCCTGCCTCGGCCTTTTTAGAGCCAAACTCCTTTCGCTTCATGAGATAATCCCAGACAAACGAAAGAAAAAAGCTCCCGATACCAACCAGCACCATGTTCTTCCAGCGCCATTCCACGATATGTTCCACAGGATTGACGCTAATCACCATAATGGGAAACGTCAAGAACATGAACCATATGGAAACCAGAAAGGCTCTTTTTATCTCATCAAATTTAATCAACTTCTAAAACCCTAGAAAAAATAGATTCCCCTGTTATATTTTATATTTCTCGGATCGCCCCAGAATGCCCGCGGGTCTGAAAATCAGGATAAGCACAAGGAACACAAAGGCGAACACATCTTCATAATCACTCGAGACATACCCGGTAGCAAAACTTTCCGTCCAACCCAGGATAAAACTGCCGAGCACGGCCCCGGGAACGCTCCCGATTCCTCCAAGCACCGCAGCGACAAAGGCCTTTATTCCCGCTATGAAACCGACATAGAAATTAATCATTCCGACGTGAGAAGCTATAAGCACTCCACCTATCGCCGCCGTCGCCGAACCCACGATAAACGTGACGGAAATAACGCGATTTACATTAATACCCACCAGCATCGCCATCGTTTTATCCTGGGATGTTGCTCGCATCGCCTTGCCGATCTTCGTAAACTTTATCAGGATGGTAAGAAGAATCATAACGATAGTCGTCGTTATGAGAATAACAATCTCCGTCGAACCGATGATGTGCGCATACGGCTCCATGAACTCAAAGTCGGGAATCAGGTTTGGGAAGGGCAGGAAATCGGATGTCTGCGCCAGGAGCACATAATTCTGGAGAAACAGTGACATCCCGATAGCGCTGATAAGGGCTGAGAGACGCGGCGCGTTACGCAATGGCTTATAAGCTATCTTTTCAACGGTATAGCCATAGGCGCTGGAATACATAACAGCAATCACCCCGGCTATTACGAGCATGGCTATCCCGTTCATGCCCATCAGGGTAAGAACCGAGATTACAATCAGCGCGGTGAATGCGCCGATCATATAGATCTCACCATGGGCAAAATTTATCAGCTCAATAATACCATACACCATGGTATAGCCGAGAGCAATAAGGGCGTAAATACTCCCACGGGTAAGCCCGCCCAGAAACAGCTCCAGAAAATAATCCATCTTAAATAAATCTATCCCCTAACTTTACCCGTTTCGGGTTTCTGAATATCAATAAATCAGGGGTCAGGCTTTTACGCCTGCCCCCTGATAACAGTTTAATATCACTGTACCTTTTGTGCTATTTCAGTTCGACATACTTGCCGTTCTGTACCTGATATATGGAGAAGCCGATTCCGGTAGCATCACCCTTGTTATCAAATTTAATCTTTCCAAGGGGTGTCTCAACATATTCGGTCTTCAAGGCCTTTGACACCGCGTCGTAATCGGTGGACCCGGCTTTTTCGATCGCGTTCAGAATGGCCTGTGTCGCGGCATACGCGTTGAGGAAAAACGCGCCCGGATCAGCGCCATATGCTTTTTTATGCGCTTCGATAGCGGCAATCGCCAGAGGATTCGAAGATGTATCTCTCGGGCCTGTGGCATAGACACCTTCCGCGTATTTGCCTGCAACCTTGATAAAGGTATCGTCTTTAACACCATCATCAGAAATAAAGGCCGTTTTCATCCTCTTTTTGCGCATCTGCATAACAATCTTTGACGCCTCGGGATGATAACCGCCAAATATCACGGCATCCGCTTTTGAACGTCTTATCTTCTGAACAACCGCTGAATAGTCGACAGCGCCAGGGGTGACACCTTCGTACAGTACCACTTCAGATCTGGGGTCTTTCTCGACAAAGCTCTTCGCGAACTCTGCCAGACCCTTGCCATAATCGCCCTTGTCATGCAGTACGGCAATCTTTTTGGCTTTCAAGACATCAAGCGCGTAATCCACCTCAAGCCGTGCCTGGGCATCATCCGAGGCAATAGTACGGTAAAAGTTGGGATAGTCACCGCTCTGTGTCAAAGCCGGGTTTGTCGCGGATGGTGATACACAGATAATATTCTCATCTCTGTATATGCCGAGAGCGGCCTTGGTGGCGCCGCTGCATATGTGTCCCATCACAATATCAACACCCTGAGAGAGCAACTTTGTAGCCGTGCTTGTGGCAACCTCCGGCTTGCATACATCATCTTCCACAAGAAGAACCACCTTCTTACCCAGGATTCCTCCTTTCGCATTGGCATCCGCGGCTACAAGTTCTGCGGCCTTTACTGAAGGTATGCCATAGGATGCGAGGTCTCCGCTGTGAGCGCCGGCGACACCCACTTTTATCGTATCATCGGCCGCGAACACGGCTCCCGGCATCATGGATACTGCAAATATCAAGACAATTGCAGCGACAAAAACTTTCCCTAAATAGTTTTTCATAATTCCAACATCCTCCTTATTATTTTATAATTACAAG
>JAFDAR010000131.1 GCA_019313735.1 Deltaproteobacteria bacterium
CCCCTTGGCTCCAGCAGGATAAAGAGGACTATGGCCGCTCCAAATGCTATCTCACGCAACGGCGCCATTGAAACCCCCACCGCGTTGAGCATATCAACGCTCATGAGAATATCTGTCAGCCACCGCAATCCTTCATTCAACCCTGTAATGAACAGGGCCCCATAAATGGCGCCGGCGATACTCCCCAATCCACCTATGATAATTATCGCTATATATTCCACGGAAAGTCCCAGATTAAAGGGTTCAGTTGTGATGCTGATCATATAATATGCCCACAGGGCGCCGGCTATTCCAGCGTAGAATGAACTTATTCCGAACGACAGGAGCTTATAGCGAAATATCGGGATACCCATTCCTTCGGCGGCCCGGTCATTGTCGCGTATCGCTATGAATGCCCTCCCATAACTCGTCCTCATGAGATCAACGGCAAACAAGATCATCACAATCAGGCAGATATATGCGATATAGAAAAAGCTTCTGTCTCCATCAAGGGCTACACCGAATATCGATATCCCGGGAAGCACAATCCCCATGGTTCCCTCTGTAAGCCCTTCCCAGTGGACAAGGAGATATTCAATGATAAATTGTCCGGCGAGGGTTGCGATTGTCAGATATAAGCCCTTCAATCTCCATGAAGGCAATCCGAAGAGCACCCCCACCATTGCGGTTATCAATCCCGCGGATGGTACTGCAAGGATAAAGGGAACACCCGCCTTTGTAGAGAGTATGGCAGCCGCGTATGCGCCCACCCCGATGAAGGCCCCGTGTCCGAGGGAAAGCTGGCCGGTAAACCCCGTCAGTATATTCAGGCCGATCGCCGCTATGGCGGTGATGGCGACCATGTTGATGATATAGAGAAGGTATGGCCCAGTCGCATAAGGAACTACAGCAAACAGGATTACAAGCCCCACTATAAGAGATGCACGACCGAAATCCGTTTCGAAAATCGTAAGCTCCTGCTCGTATCTCTCATTAAAGTTACCGCATGGGTGAAACCGTAATTTTCTCATCAGACCCTTTCAATCTCTACCAGGCCGAAAAGGCCATAGGGTTTTACCATCAATATAAAGACCAGGGCCATGTAAGGAACTACATCCCGCAACGAAGTGGAGAGGTACCCACCTGTGAAGGTTTCCAGAAGGCCGATAATTATCCCCCCGATAACAGCTCCTCCAATACTGTCCAGGCCACCGAGTATAACCACCGGGAAGACCTTGAGCCCTATGGAAGAAAGGTCATGAACATTAATCCCATTGATAATACCAAGGACAATCCCGCTCATTCCCGCCACGAGGGCCGCGATAGCCCAGGACAGGGCGAACACTTTTCTTACGTGCACCCCCAGAGAAAGCGCGGCCGGCTGATTGTCTGCAACCGACCTCATATAGATACCCTGGGAGGAATATTTAAAGAAAAGCCCAAAGAGTATGAGGAATATCAGACCGATAGCAATAGACACGACATAAACCGGGGGTATGTTTATGGTCTTCCAGTGTATGGCAAGACCCGCGGGAAGAAAGTCCGGAAAGGTATATAAATTTCCACCCCATATAAACAGCATGATCCCCTTGAATATGGAGGCCAGCCCCACTGTCAGCATGATAACATAGATAAGAGGTTCACCGATCAACGGACGCAGGAAGATGCGCTCAATGGCGATTCCAAGCACAAAACATCCGACAAGGGCCAGGGGAAAGGCCAGATAGACAGGCAGCCCAGCCCAGCTAATCATGGCCAGGAAGATAAATGCGCCCAGGGCCATCAACTCCCCATGCGCAAAGTTTAACACGCTGGAAGATTTGAAGATCATTACAAATCCCATGGCTGCCAGGCCATAGAGAAAACCTATACTTAGCCCGTTTACCAAAAGCTGCTGCAATCCTTTCTGTGTGAAATCAGGTTATTTAAACTTTTAACTTTTAGCTTTTTGTCACAGTAGCTTTTAGGGGTCAGGTCTTGCGTTTTGCCTTTTTTGATATGAGACAATTTGAGACAACCCCCAAAAGGCAAAACGCAAGACCTGACCCCACCTATAGTTCTAATATACGTACATTGGTTTCCAGCGTACCCACCTGTCCGTTCCGGTAACGTATCGTTGTTTTCACATCCAGGTCTTTTTTACCCTCATACATGGCGGTCCGTAGACAAATTTCCTGCGCACCTTGCCCGTCCTTGTCAGCTCTTCGTCATCCGCGTCGAGAAGCTTGTAGAGGAGTATACACTTGCGCACCTTCATGGCCTCCGGCAACTTCTCATTAACCTCCTCAACCTCCGTGTGCACCAGCTTTTCTACCTCTGACTGTTGTGAGAGATCGGTATATGTTGTGTAGGGTATCATTCTCTCTTCGGCCCAGTTGCCGACGTTTCCCATATCGATGTTTATCAGGGCTGTTATGTATGGACGCCCCTCCCCGAAGGTCACCGCCTCTCTTATGTATGGACTGAATTTCAGACGTGTCTCTATAAAATCAGGGGAAAATGCCTCTCCCTGTTTGTTTCTGATGATCTCCTCTCTGCGCCCTATAATAACAAGGTGATCGTCATCATCAATATATCCGGCATCCCCAGTCCGGAGCCAGCCTTCTTCAAACGCGGCTTGCGTGGCCTCAAAATCGTTATAATATCCCCTGAACACCGTTTTGCTTGACAGAAAGACCTCCTGATCATCCGAAATCTTTACATCCATACCTGACAGGGATCTGCCAACCGTCTCGGCCTTGACCTCAGTGTCGGGCTGGACCTGAAATATTCCACCAGATTCTGTAAGCCCATAACATTGTTTGAGATTCAGACCCAGCGAGCGAAAGAACCTTATAACATCAGGGCTTATCGGATGTCCTCCCGTGTACGCGCTGTAAAACCCGGCACAGCCAATCCGGTCCAGAAGCGGGCGAAAGATAATAACAGAGGCCAGCCAGCCAGCGAGGCTGAGACCTGGGCCGGGTGATTTGCCCTGTGATTTCAGATCAGTGATCCTGCCGCCAATATTCTCCGCCAGATGAAAGAGTTTCCTCCTTATCAGACCCGCATCGCCCATCTTTACGCGAATGGTAGAGGCAAGATCTTCCCAGAACCTGGACGATGTAATGAGTACATTAGGACCTAATTCGCGGAAATCTTCGAGAACCGTTTCCCGGGTCTCAGGAAAGTTCATCGCCATACCGCCGGCCAGAGCCACACCTGCCCCCCACATCTGGTCGACTATCCATGCCGGGGGGGACATCGACAGCCAGTTCACCTCCACCCCTGCGGGAATTGTCTCCAGCCAGCTGGCGGCCATCTCTGTAAAATTGATGTGCGACAGCATTGCCAGTTTGGAGATGCCGGTTGTCCCCGAGGTCATTATCATCAGGGCAATGTCGTCCGGTCTCCCCTTCCATACCTCCCGGGCAAACAAATCAGGCTGCTCGTTGTCCAGCTTTTCGCCTGCCTTCAGCAGGTCGGCAAAGCTCATAAGCCATTCGTTGTCGCGATAAGAGCTCATGCCCGTCCGGTCAACATATATGACTTTCTTTACATGGGTAAGCCTGTCACGCATTTCCAACAGCTTATCCGTCTGCTCCTGATCCTCTACAATTACGTACGAGGCTTGAATTCTATTGAGTGTGCCGGCCATCTCATCGCTTACCGCAGAGGTGAACAGGTTCAGGACAACAGCGCCAAGGGACTGTCCCCCCAGTTGACTGAACAGCCACTCCGGGTGATTGTCCATTATAATACCGACATTATCACCCCTTTTCAGGCCGAGAGCACTGAGGCCCAGGCCCACCTTCTTCGAATATTTCAGATAGTCACTCCAGCTGTATGACTGCCATATGCCATACGCTTTTTCACGAATCGAGGCGCGCTCTCCGAACTTTTCCGTCTGCCTCAGCAGGATCTGCGGAAGCGTGAAGCCCGTTTCGGGCGTATCCTCCTTTGAGGATTTCGGGTCTTGAGTCTCGAGCTTTTGGTTCACTGTGTATCTCCCAGATACGCCCTTATGACCTCCGGGTCATTTTGTATTGCCTCAGGTGTTCCCTCGGCCAGTTTATCTCCAAAATTCAGTACCATTACACGGTTCGATATGGTCATCACAATGGACATGTCGTGTTCAACAAGTATCATCGTCTGTCCCCAATTCCTGTTCAATTCGGACAGGAATCTCACCATATCTTCCTTCTCTTCAAGGTTCATCCCGGCGAAGGGCTCGTCCAGAACCAGAAGTTTTGGTTCAAGCGCCAGCGCCCGGCCAAGCTCAACCCTCTTCCGCAATCCATAAGGTAGTGATCCCACCGGCTTCTTCCGGATTGCCTGCATTTCCAGAAAATCGATCAATTCCTCCACGACAGCCCGGTGTCTGACCTCTTCTCTTCTGACGCCGCCCATGAAAAGAAGCGCCCGGCCCAGCCCGTAGCCGCAATGGATATGGCGTGCCAGGAGCATATTGGACAGAACTGTCATACCGGGGAACAGCTCAATATTCTGGAACGTTCTCCCGACGCCGCTACTTATAAGTTTGTGCGTCGGGAGATTTGTTATATCCTTTTTGTTGAATAGTATCCTGCCCACTTGCGGTCTGTAAAACCCGGTAAGACAGTTCAGGAGGCTTGTCTTTCCGGCACCGTTTGGTCCTATAATCGCGTACAATTCTCCGGTTTTAACCTCGAAGTCGATGCCGTTCAAAGCCATAACGCCTCCGAACCTCAGGGTAAGACTGGTCACTTCCAGATCGGCGAGTTTCCCATTACCGGATATTGACTTGAATATGTCAGGCTGCCCGCGAAAAGCCTTCATTTTTTCTCCAGAATCTGTATCGCTTCTTTCCCGGGAACAAAAAAGTTAGTAACGGGAATATATGTTCCATCTTCAGACACCCTGACAATCCTCCCTTTGAATGAACCCTCATGATCTGTTTTTGTATAGGTAATGTTGGGCACAAGTCCCCCGAAATCTTCATTTGAGAAGGATTCCATCGCCATGTTTATCGTTTTTCTTGTTATTTTTCCATATTTTTCATTGGCGCGGATGAAGGCCCTCTCCATAATCATTCCTACTACAACCCCCTCCCAGTAAGACGCGTCAAACTTGTCAACGGTCTTATAACGAGTCCACATATCCTCCATAATCTTTATGCCAGCGGTTTTATCGGCTGGCAGGCCGCCGGGGAACTGTATCTTAAGGCGATCCCTGATTAACCCCTTGCCCATATTGAAGAAATCTGGATCGGTAGATGTCCATGTTCCGAAAAATTCCGGCTTGTAATCTATCCTGTCGGCACATTTAAAAGTTGTGATTATCGCCGCGGGAAGCATCTGCATGAAGACATATTCCGCTCCGCTTTTTTTCAGACGCAACAATTCAGTTGTCAGGTCAAGAGTTCGCGGAGGAAATTCTTCAATCGTGACAATGTCTATATTATGCTTCCTGGCGTACTCTCTGCTCGGTTCGTGTATGGAACGTCCATAGGCATTATTGTATGTCAGAAGACCGACCTTGGGTGCATCTTTGCCCTTGTGTGTTGCACGGATGTACTCCAGAACCGCGTAACAATCCATGCGATAGCTTCCGAAGGG
>JAFDAR010000132.1 GCA_019313735.1 Deltaproteobacteria bacterium
AAATTACCTTCTCAGGTTGAAGGAAGAAAGATACCTCCTGTCATGGCTGGAAGGAACAAGGGACGAAATGCTCAGGAAAGGAAAGCTGAAGATACTCAAGAAAGGGGAAGACCTCTAACAAATGACTACAAGAAAAATTATTGCCACAATGTTCCTCTGCGCAATGCTTATGGCCCTTTCGCAAACATCCATTGCCGCCGAAAAAACGTATCTCCTGAATGTTTCCGGATGCTGGGGGTGAGCAGGCAGGGCCAGGATAAGTTCTATCCTGAAAAAGACAGAGGGCGTTCTTGATTTCAAACTGAACTCCACGACATCAACAATCACTGTAAAGTTTGAAGACAGTAAGATAGACTTGGAGAAAATCGTTAAGAAGATCAGAAAGGGAAAGTTTCCGGTAAGGAAGAAAACTGAAGTGACCGTCCCGAAAGTACGTTAAATAGGGACAGCGCCCTTTTTTCGCATATATACGAAAGACTACTGGATATTGCTCTCATCCCCGCCCTTACGAACGGGGATTTCCCGCTGGATTAAAAAAGGGCGCTGTCCCTATTTAACCGGCCGATCTTCCCGCAAGCCAGCCGGTGGAAAACGCGGCTTGGAGATTATAGCCTCCTGTATCGGCGTCTATGTCCATCACCTCACCCGCGAAATAGAGTCCGCTGACAAGACATGACTCCATTGTTCGGGGATCTATCTCCCCTGTATTTATCCCGCCCGCGGTGATGATGGCCTCGGAAATGGGGCGGGTTCCTGTTACTTCCAGGCGAAAGTCCTTGAGCCATGCCCGCAGACGTTCCCTCTCCCGCGCGGTAATCTGGTGACCCCTCCTGTCCGGAGGAATTCCAGTAAGCTCCATACAGACGGGTATCAGTTTGCCGGGCAGCAGGTCTTCGAGCAGCGTTTGAAACTTGCGCTTTCCATGCGCGTCAAGATCGCGCAGAAGCCTTTCATCCAGTTTGCGTTCATCCAGCGCGGGTTTCAAGTCGATAGAGATGATCACCCGGCCGCCCAGATTCAACGCGTCCGTTACCATGCCGCTGAGAGAAAGGATGACCGGTCCAGAAAGGCCGAAATGCGTGAAGAGCATCTCTCCGAACGCCTCGCCCTGTTTTCTGTCGTCAACCAGGACACTGACGTTTACGTTGCGCATACTGAGGCCCTGCAGGCGCGGCGCCACACCACCTCCGGTCTCCAGGGGAATCAGCGCGGGGCGCGGGGCCACTATTGAATGTCCTGCCGACCGGGCCAGACGGTACCCATCGCCGGTTGAACCCGTGGCGGGATAAGACACTCCCCCCGTCGCTATAATAACGGCATCCGCTGGGTATGTCTCTCCACCGGAATCACGCACACCGCAGACCTTGCGCCCTTCGATAAGCAGGCCACCCACGGATACCTTCCGTCGCACAGCTACGCCCTGCCTTCTCATCCATCCCGTCAGCGCGTCCACCACATCCCGCGCCTGTCCGCTCGCCGGGAATACACGTCCTCCGCGTTCGACAACAGTGGGGACACCCAGATCCCCAAAGAACGCCACAAGTTCATCATTCGAAAAACGGTGAAAGGCCTGCCGGAGAAAAACCCCGCTGGACCCGAAGTGCGAGATAATCTCCGGAAGTGAAGCCACATTCGTGAGATTGCACCGCCCCTTGCCCGTGATGCCAAGCTTGCGTCCCGGACGGTGCATCTTCTCAAGCAGCAGGGTATTTGCACCCAATCCTGCGGCCTGTCCGGAGGCCATCATGCCGGACGCGCCGCCTCCGACTACGACAACATTACGTTTCGCCATCTCAGGCCATTATATTCAGGGGTTCTATGAACTCCGGATCTTCCTTCTCCATGATTTCAATGATATGCTTGTGCAGCCTCTTCTTATGCTGTCCGAATACTGCCCTCTTCTTGATGAAAGTCCTCGCGAACGCTATCGCGTCCTCAAGGAGGGCCTCTTCGTTTTCGGATGCCTTCACAACCACGTGACTTTCCTCCAGTTCCTTCGCTGTCGCTCTCTTCCCGCTGTACACAAGTTCCTCAAGCTTGTAGTACGGGATCGCTTTTTTTATGATAGCGAGCATCGCCGGCAGAAATGGGATGTTTATATCCACCTCCGGGAAGCAGAAATATCCCCTGTCCGCCTTCATAAATCTGAAATCACAGGCACAGGCCATGATGGTTCCATCTCCAAAGACATGCCCGTTTATGGACGCAATAACAGGCATCGGGAAATACAGGATCCTTGTAAATATCCTGTTCAGGCCATACATGAAATCCTTGATCGCCGCGGTGTCCTTATTATTCATGGCGCCCGATATCCATTCAATATCGATGCCCTGAGACCAGTTCTTCTTATCGCTTGAGGTAATAACCACGGATGAGACAGTCTCATCATTCTCAATCTCATCAAAGGCGTTCAGGATAGCCCTGTTAAAATCAGGATTGTGCCTGTTCTCGCCGTTGTTCATAGTCATAACCGCAACCGTCCCATCCTTTTTCCACTCTACAATCGCCATACCTGTTTCCTCCTCAGCTTGTATTATTTATTACCCGCAGATAATAAAATCTATCTGCAGGCATTAGACTCCTGTCTTCTTCTTTGTAGTTTTTTAGCCTTTCACTCGACCCCTTGAATCCTTGAATCCTTAACCTCCCTGACTCCTGCCTCCTGCCTCCTGCCTGCCTCCTGACTCCTGCCTCCTGTCCCCTGCCTTCTGTCCCCTGCCTTCTGTCTCCTGTCTTCTTCTTTGTAGTTTTTTAGCCTTTCACTCGACCCCTTGAATCCTTGAATCCTTGAATCCTTAAACTCCCTGCCTCCTGCCTCCTCATTTACCCTGAAGGCTTTTAAAGTCCGCTCCCGTAGGATTCTGGAAGATCCGCAGTTCGAACCGAGGGACAACCGCCAGTATATGGTCAAAGATATCGGCTTGAGCCTGATCGTTGCTGAACGCGTAGATCTCAATAGGCAGTCCATGATCCGTGGGGGCAAGCTGTCTCACCATAAGGGTCATCCCCTGGTGTATCTTCGGGTGATTCCGGAGGTACGCGGTAATATAGGCCCTGAATGTGCCGACATTGGTAAGACGACGGCCATTGACAATCTCTGAGTCATCCACATGGTGTTCAGCATTATACTTGGCCAGTTCCTCCTTTTTTGCGTCGATATATCCGGTAATATGCTGAAACCTGGAAAACCTGTCCAGCATCTCTTCCGTGCAGAACATGATGCTCGTCATGTCGATATAAAAGGCGCGCTTTATGCGCCGCCCCCCCGATTCAGTCATTCCCCGCCAGTTCTTAAAGGAATCGGAAATCATGGCATAGGTCGGAATAGTAATAATCGTCTGGTCCCAGTTCCGCACCTTTACCGTTGTCAGGGAAATATCGATCACGTCACCATCCGCGCCATATTTGGGCATCTCGATCCAGTCGCCTATGTTTACCATCTCATTCGCAGATATCTGGATCCCGGCGACAAATCCCAGGATGGAGTCCCTGAAAACAAGTATCAGCACCGCCGTCATCGCGCCCATACCGCCGATGAAAAAGGCGGGTGATTTCCCGGCAATCATGGAAAGGATGACGATGCCGATAACGATATAGAGGACAATCTTTAATGCCTGCGCGATCCCTCGAACGGATGCCTTGTATGGAAGATTGCGGGACCGGGAAATAGCCACAACGACATTGAGCAGCGAATCCGCCATTAGTAAACCGGCAATCAGCATATATATCCTGGCGGCACATTGCGCCACTGCCACGACAGGTTCGTGTCCGCCAAAGGCAAGAGGAGCCATGAAATAGATGACCAGCGCGGGCGCCAGATGCGAGGCACGCTGGAAGAATTTTTCCCTGATGAGGACATCGTCCCAGTCCGTCCTGGTCTGCCTCACCAGGCGAATGATACCCTTCATGACAAATCGCCTTACGACAATATAAATAAGACCGGCAAGCACAAGGATGCCGAAAGCCGCAATGACATCCGCGCAGACCACCGCCATTTTCTCCCCGAATCCCAGATGTACCAGCTGGCCTGTTATCCATTTCATAATCTCACCTCAGTGCGCTTCATCCCAGTTTTTTCCGGAAGCGATCTCTACCCTTATCGGAATTTTCAGGGCTATAACATTCTCCATCTCCCACCTGACGAGGTCCATAACCTCTTCCACCTCCGGCGCCGGAACCTCAAAAACAAGTTCATCGTGTACCTGCATAATCATGGACGCGGACAGCTTCTTTTCCTTGATCCCGCCTGCGATATTCAGCATCGCCACCTTTATCAGATCGGCCGCCGTTCCCTGTATGGGGGTGTTGACAGCCGTCCTCTCCGCGAACTGGCGGACCTGGACATTGCCGCTGTTGATCTCCGGTATGTATCGCCGGCGGTTCAGAAGCGTGGTGACAAATCCCCTCTCCCTCGCCTTCTCCAGCGTCTCTTCTATGAACACGCGAACGCCGGAAAATCTGGAGAAATATCCATCTATGTAATCCTTCGCCCGCTTCTGACTTATATTCAGCTCCCTGGCAAGGCCGAAGGGACTCATGCCATAAATGACGCCGAAGTTTATCACCTTTGCCTGTCTGCGCATCTCCTCGCTGACCATCCCGGGGAATACGCCGAATATGTCGGAGGCCGTTTTTGTATGTACATCTTCGCCAGATTCAAACGCCTCTATAAGCAGTTCGTCCCCAGAGAGGTGTGCCAAGATACGAAGTTCTATCTGAGAGTAGTCAGCCGACACGATTTCGCAGCCATCAGGCGCGATGAAGGCCTGACGTATCCTTTTCCCTTCCGGTGTCCTTATCGGTATGTTCTGGAGATTCGGGTTACTGCTGGAAAGTCTCCCTGTCGCTGTTACCGTCTGATTATACGATGTATGCACCCTCCCAGTCTCCTGGTTGACAAGCGCGGGCAGGGCATCGACATAGGTCGATTTGAGCTTTGCCATGCCGCGGTACGCGAGTATCTCCGCCGGGAGTTCATAAGACTTTGCAAGATTTGTCAGAACATCCACATCCGTCGAATAGCCGGCCTTTGTCTTCCTCCCCCTGGAAAGGCCAAGCCTGTCAAAGAGTATCGTCTGCAGCTGCTTCGGGGAATTTATATTGAACTCCTCCCCCGCGAGCCGGTATATCTTCTCTTCGGAGGCACTAAGCAGTTCCCCAAGCCTGAGCGACATCTCTCCCAGAAGTTCACAATCAAGGAGAATTCCCTTCTCCTCCATCGAGGCAAGCACTCCGGCAAGAGGCATCTCCACGTCACGGAAAAGGTCTTTCAGCCCCGTTTTCTCCATATCTTCATCCAGGAGGGGCGAGAGTCTGAATATAAAGTCCGCCCTGCGACACGTATAATCCACGACATCTTCCAAGGGCACGTCCTGAAATGGGATCGCCTTCGCCCCGCTTCCCATCAGGTCTTTGGGGGAGGCAATCCAGCGCCCAAGATGATCTTGAACAATATCGGCCAGATCATACCCGCGCAGGGAGGGATTAAGGACATAAGACGCCACCATGACATCGCACGCGCGCCCCTTCAACGCGATTCCTGTCCGCGAGAGAACAAGAGATGCTGTCTTGAGATTATGCCCGTATTTTTTCAGGTTATCATCGGAGAAAAGCGGCTCCAGCCCTGACACGTCGGGGCCGTCACACGTGTTGGACAGGGGGATATAACAGGCCCTCTTCGCGTCGCTGCAGACCGCTATTCCAACGATCTGAGCCCTCATCGCCTCATCCGAAGTCAATTCCAGGTCAAAGGCAAACCCACCGGACTGGCGAAGCTCGTCCAGCAGACTGTCGAATCCCGTTTCATCGACGATCAGGCGGTAATCCGTCTCCTCCCTCTCCTCCTCTATCCCCAGTTTCGAGATGAGGGCGGGAAACTCGAACTCCCGGAAGATCTCCTTCAACGCCTCCACATCGGGCTCCCTGAAACGCAGGTCCTCCAGACCGAAATCCACCGGGACATCCGTTCGGATAGTGGCCAGATCCCTGCTCATGCGGGCCTGATCGGCAAACTCCTTCAGCTTTTCACTCAGTCCCCTGCCCTTGACCTCTCCGGCATTTTTTAGGACACCTTCGAGAGAGCCGAACTGATTCACCAGCTTGAGCGCGGTTTTTTCACCCACACCGGGGACACCGGGAATATTATCCGATGTGTCCCCCGCGAGACCCAATATATCGATCACCCTGTCGGGGCCAACGCCGAAACGGTTCCTGACACCCTCCACATCGTAGGATATGTCCTTCATGGTATCCACCATCAGGACATTATCCGACACAAGCTGCATCAGATCCTTATCACCGGAGGCGATGACCACATTCATCCCCGCCTGCCCGTAT
>JAFDAR010000133.1 GCA_019313735.1 Deltaproteobacteria bacterium
GCTGCTTAATGCCACAGCTATATAATCATTTCCCGTTTCCAAAACATCTACCGGTTTCATTCCATGGATGAACTCATGGTATTTCTCAATGTCTGCGGCAATCTGATAAGCAACCGTAAGGGGTATATCTAAGACTTCTGTTTTTCTGAAGCTATGCATAACATCTATTCATGTGAACCACTGCGGGTTCTCTGTGCAACCATTGCCGCCCCAAGTGCACCCACTATCTGGGGTTCTTCAGGAATGTTCATAGGACAGGCAATCTTCTTCGCGAGGATGTGAGCAATTCCTGTGTTTTTGGCAACTCCGCCAGTCATTGTTACCTCACCATCCCATCTCAGCTTTGAACCCATTCCGATTATCCTGCTGGTAATCGCTTCATGAAGACCCCTCAGGATATCTCTCCTCTGACATCCTTCAGCTATAAGGGATATCACTTCCGATTCGGCAAAAACAGTACATATACTGCTGATCGGGACATTCTTTCTTGATTTAAGGGACAACGGTCCGAGTTCTTCTATATCAAGTTCAAGGGCATTCGCCATAACCTCGAGAAAACGACCCGTTCCTGCGGCACATTTATCGTTCATCACGAAATCAACAACTTTTCCCCTTGAGTCAAGCTGGATTATCTTGCTGTCCTGCCCTCCTATATCTACAACAATTCGGGTATTTGGAAATAGATAATAAGCACCGGTTGCATGGCATGTTATCTCAGTTACCGTCCTGTCAGCGATATCCAGAGTTACTCTTCCGTAGCCGGTTCCTGTGATATAATCAATTCTATCTCTGGTAAGGGAGGCCTTTTTGAGAGCCTTATTTATGACCTCTTCTGCCGCCATTTTTACCTTTGCACCTGTCTTCCCGATGGCATACGACAGGATTTTACCATCTTGCATGATAAGCGCCTCGGCTGAAAGGGATCCTATATCAACTCCTGCAGTAATCATTACCTGCTCTCCAGTATCTCCAGAAATGCCTGTATTCTTGTTTTTGTGGGTCCCTCGGCATAATTCGCGGGATCAGCGCAATCACCATTCAGGACCAGAAATGGTATCCCCTTATCAATGAAATAACTCCTTAACATGTAGGCGCCTCCACTGCTCCACCTGCACCCCCAATGTGAAAAGTGGATAATTCCGTCTATGCTGTACTTTTTCACCATATCCCTTACGGCATCAAGCCGTCTCTCTATGGGGCCCAGATTGATATTCTCCATCATCCTTTTAGCGAGGCTCTCTATCGGGTCTCTTAGGTTATAGGGTGACCAGAAGATATAAGTTATCTCCTCGAAGGCTATGACTGCGTCCCTCGCTTCCAGATCGCTGAAAATGGTGTTTTTGTAATACGGTCTTACCTGGTGCAGCCAGAGCAGCCGGTGTTTTTCATTTGAGACTGCCGGTCTTGAATCTTCAATATCTTCCTCGACCTCCCGGCAGAGAGTCCTGAAAAAGGAGAGCCCGTCATATGTCCCCATTGACATGAAGATCATTGCAGACACATATGTAAGGGCATTTGCGCCTGAAAACGGCGCGGGGACATGCTCCCTCAGCTTATTAAACCGCTCGTGATATCTCCTTGTCTCATTGGATATTGCCAGTGTCTCTTCCAGTTTATCCATGCTGAACTTTGAGGAAAGTATCCTTTCTGCCTCACGAATAACGTCTCTTATCTGTCCTGAAACATAATTTTTAGCGCTCTCACCATCTCCATAGGGAACATCGATAAGGAGATGCGGCACTCCATAATATCTTGCCATGTTCCTGAAAAAGGCGGTGCTTCCGTCACAGAGATGGGATGACGAAATTATTATATCAGGTCTTGGGAAAAAGGATCTGCTGCTAAGCCCGGCGCCGCAACGATAACAGGAACAAAGGTCAGATGAATATCCCTCCTCTTCGCCGGCGTGAATCATCTCCTTGCTTACATTGAGATGGGCCGCTATAAGAGCAAATATCTCTACATGAAAAGGGACACAACCCATGGCATAGATAAGCTCAGACGGAACAAAAATACTCGTCCATATTACCGGCTTCCTCTTCAACATTGAGTCCTTCACAGTACTAAAGAAATGCCGGAGCCATATTTTAAAGCCAAGTTCATTATTTCGATAAGCGAGATGCCTGCTTATCATATCGGTCAGACCCAAAATAGGACCTGAGTGAAGTGAACTCCTTATTAAATTCTCGCCGGTTTTCTTGATATTCATCTATTCAATCATCTCCAGAAAAGCTTCAATCCGTGTCTTGAGCTGACCCGATAGCCTCGGCGAATAATCGGTTTCGACGAACAAAATAGGTATACCCATCGCTTTTAAACTTCCCTTTATTAAAGGGATATCATACAGATATGGATCGCAAAATTTTTGGGTATAGCTGATCACGCCATCGATTCTGTATTGCCCTATGAAATTGACAATATGTTCGATACGTCTGTTGGCCTCTTTCATGCGTGAGCATGGTATCCTGTTTGCGAAATGCATGCACAGCGCATCAAGCGGGGGAAGGTCCTTCGGGATATCGTCGTGAAAGAGGCGGCTTCCTGTGCAAAGATCATCGTATGATATATGCGCCCCGCAGCTTTCCAGAAAAGAGACAAATTCGCTGTTCTCCATAATATTGCCTATTATTAAGATATTGGGGCTCTCCCCTTCGCCGTCTTTTGTGTCCTGTTTTTCGGACAGCAGATATTCAAGCAGCTTATTTATCCGGGGCTTCGGCAATATGGTACTGGCACGGATAAACTGCTGCACAACTTGATATTCAAGCGTTCCAGGGTTTTCATTATACCTTCTGTAAAGCTTCCTTAGAAGAACCCTCGTCCTGTTCGTCAACCTTATGGCATCTGATAATTTTTCTTCATCCATCTTCAACAAAAAGAAATCCTCTATATCAGAGACGAGTCTGAGTATACTCTGACGATAAAATTTTATCCCTCCCTCTGTGATATGACGGGGCAACTCAAAGAGATGTGTAAACGGGGCCTTACTGAATCTTTTCCATCCATCGAAGAGTCTCCTCATCCCGTCACAGGTATTCACCAGGACCAGACCATCCAGAAAATCATAGTGGCCAGAGTATACATTGCCAAGGTTCGCCCTTATATAGGGGCAGAAATTGCTATCGAGCAGTGAATCGACAATGATCGGTCCCGGGTAAGGGAGAAGCCTGATGGGTGTCAACCCGAAGGAGATTAATATCTCCTCTGGAAAATCGATACAGAACCAGCCTACAGCCCCGTCAATGTCGCGTATTTCTGTGTTGAGATAATCCTCTATTTGCTGCTCTATCTGGAACATCTTTTTATACCCAATTTGATACCCAGGATCGCCATGACAACATATATTCTTTAAAAGTGGTGAGATTTTTTTGATATACACGAGGTTCAGAAAGTACTTCCGTTATCAACTCAGGCTTACTCTCCATCTCTTCCCTTGCCGCCATCACCATGAAATGCAACCGGTTCAGGATATTTACCTCACTTGTACCGGCATCCATATTAATGGAAAGAAGATTAAGCTGGGGATACAAAGTTTT
>JAFDAR010000134.1 GCA_019313735.1 Deltaproteobacteria bacterium
GTCGTATCTTGATGCCCGGAATGCCCTGTCGTAGTCAATGGAATCTGCTTCAACAATGGGTGAAATGGCATCATAGAAATAGAGATATTCGTTTCCTGTAACAGAAGAAATGCTCTTTGACAGAGATTCGGATGTGAGCGGGCCGGTGGCTATGATGACAATGGAATCTTCGGGAATTCCGGTGATCTCTTTCCTGATTATCCGGAGCCCGGTGGATGCGAGTCTGTCTTCAATATAGTTTGAAAAAAGGGTTCTGTCCACGGCCAGGGCCCTGCCTGCCGGAACTGCTGTGGCATCGGCTGCCTCCATTACCAATGATCCCATCATCCGCATCTCTTCCTTGAGGAGGCCGACGGCATTTTCTATCGCGTTAGAGCGGAAAGAGTTGCTGCATACGAGCTCCGCGAGGAGGGGAGACTTATGGGCCGGAGAGAACAGGGTGGGTTTCATCTCGTAAAGGAGGGTATTAATCCCCCTTTTTGAGAGCTGCCACGCGGCCTCACACCCCGCGAGACCGCCACCTGTGATTATAACAGGTTTAGAGAGCGCCTCGTATGGGAGGGCTTGAGTGTCTGTCTTCAAATTTTGCTCCTCATTCCTCGCTCCTCAAAAAAGGGTTCAAGGATTCAAGGGGTCAAGTGAAGGGACTGTGAACCGGCAACCGGAAACTGGAAACTGTTTCCACGGTAATATTTCTCAACCAGAAATGGATGGCCGCATAGGGGACATTTTTCCGGTATCGGCCTGTCCCACAGGGCATAGGTACAGTTCGGATAGTTTGAACATCCGAAAAACGTCTTGCCTTTTCTTGAACGTCTCTCACAGAGACTGCCGCCACACCCCTCCCGCGGGCACTTTACCCCTGTATCGATCGGTTTTGTGTTCTTGCATTCAGGATACCCCGAGCATCCCAGAAATCTTCCAAATTTGCCCTCTTTTATAATCATTTTCTTGCCGCAGACTTCACAGACAATATCGGTTGTCTCCGCCTCCATTTTGCTGATTGCGCCATTTTCATCCTGCGCGATATTGCCTGTGTTCTTGCATTCGGGATAGTTGGAGCAGGCCAGGAATTTCCCGTTCTTCCCCCACTTTATTACCATTGGGCTCCCGCACTTATCGCATTTAAGATCGGTGGGAATTTCTTCTCTCTTGACATTTTTCATCTCTTCGCCGGCCTTTTCCAGCTCCGACTTAAAAGGGATATAGAAGCCTTCCAGTGTCTTGAGTCTTGTGGTTTTTCCGTCCTCAATCATATCCAGCCGGTCTTCCATGGAGGCGGTGAACTGGACATCCATGATATTGGGAAAGTTCTCCACAAGAAGCCCGTTGACAATGGTTCCGAGTTCCGTGGGGTGGAATCTGCCCTTTTCAAGCTCCGCGTATTTTCGGTTCTGTATAGTGCTTATGATAGTCGCATATGTGCTGGGTCTGCCGATCCCCTTTTCTTCCAGCTCCTTCACGAGAGTCGCTTCGGAAAACCTTGCAGGCGGCTGTGTGAAACTCTGCTGTGGGTTTAGTGAGATCAGGCTAAGTTCATCCCCTTTAGAGACATCCGGAAGAATTTTGCCTGACTGGGCATCGTTGCCATTGTCTTTCTTGTCCCTGGTTTCCGTGTAAACAATGCTGAACCCGGGGAATTTCATTATAGAACCCTGCGCGTGAAAGAGGCAGCGGCCCGCCTCTATATCAATGCCCGTCTGGTCGAATAGAGCGGGATTCATCTGGCTCGCTATAAAACGGTTCCATATCAGTTGATACAGATGAAATTCGTCATTTTTGAGATACCGTTTGATGTTTTGTGGCGCGTATGCCATTGAGGTTGGCCTTATCGCCTCATGCGCGTCCTGTGAAGATTTTGAGGATTTGAAAAATCTGGCCTTTGCGGGAAGGAATTCTTTCCCATAATTCTTTTCTATGTACCCTCTCGCGTTTTCCATGGCTTCCGCTGCTATACGGACCGAGTCGGTTCTCATGTATGTGATAAGGCCAACGGAACCTTCTTCTCCCAGCGCCATCCCCTCGTATAGCCTCTGTGCCACACTCATCGTTTTCTTGGCTGTGAACCGAAGCCTTCTCGATGCCTCCTGCTGAAGCTTGCTCGTTGTGAATGGGGGAACGGGAGAACGCTTTACCTCTTTTTTCTCCACCTTTTTTACAATAAAGGAGGCGCTTTTCAGTTCTTCGAGGAGCTCTTTTGTCTGAGCTTCATTTGTAAGCTTCAGCTTTCTGGAATCTACTTTTGTCAGTCGCGCTTCAAAGGGGGGAGGAGTCTTTCCCTCCAGCACAGCGGTAATGTTCCAGTATTCCTCCGATACAAACGCCTGGATCTCGGCCTCTCTGTCACATATTATCCTTACCGCGACCGACTGAACCCGGCCCGCGCTCAGTCCACGCCGCACCTTTTTCCAGAGTAGAGGGCTGATCTGATATCCCACAAGCCTGTCAAGAATCCGCCTGGTCTGTTGGGCCTCATATTTATTGATGTTAAGCTTCATAGGATTTTTGATGGCCGTGCTAACAGTCTTTTTTGTAAGATCGTTGAAGAGTACCCTGTAGATATTTTTGTTCCCGCCTATTTCGCTCGCCACGTGCCACGCGATGGCTTCTCCCTCCCTGTCAGGGTCAGAGGCCAGAAAGATATTATCTACATTCTTCGCGGATTTTTTCAGCTCAGAGATGACCTTTTTCTTTTCACGGATGACTTCGTAGGTTGGTTCAAAGTTATTTTCAAGATCGATGCCTAGTTTGCTCTTGGGAAGATCTTTTACGTGTCCCACAGAGGCCTTCACCTCAAATTCCGGGCCGAGATATTTCTTTATCGTTTTTACCTTTGCCGGCGATTCAACGATAATAAGCGAACTGGACATTTTTACTCCTTAACAACAAAATTTTTGCCCGGAAGCTGTTCGACATAGCCCCCGAGTTCAAGTGACGTGAGAATGCTCAGGATATCACGTACCTGATAGCCGGAATCAGCGGCCAGACTGTCTATGTGGACAGGTTTTTTGCCTATTAACTTCAGGATGGCTTTTTCATCAGCATTTAATTCTTCAGATTTAACCGAATGATCCAGCAGAGGTCTTTCGTCTGATGGTTTGACAGCTCTACTGTTAATGTTCACCTGGGGCAAGATTTCCTCTAATATGTCATATGTATTTTCAACAAGTTTTGCGCCTTCCCTTATGAGCTTGTGGGTTCCTTTCGTTCCCGGAGAATCGATACTCCCCGGGACGGCGAAGACCTCTCTTCCCTGTTCCAGGGCAATCCGCGCGGTTATCAGAGAACCGCTCTTCTCATTGGCTTCAACCACGACGACTCCCAGTGAAAGGCCGCTTATTATCCTGTTTCTGGCGGGGAAGTTGGAGGCCAGTGGCTGGGTGGAAAAGGGGAATTCGGTAATCACGGCGCCATTTTCCGCGATCTTTTCAAAGAGTCTCCTGTTTTCCGGGGGATAGATAACATCAATGCCGGATCCGAGTACAGCGATTGTCCTTCCCTTGCCCGCGATCGCGCCGGCATGGGCGGCGGAATCAATCCCTCTTGCCATACCACTTACTATGGTTACTCCTTTCATGGCGAGTTCACGGCACAGCCTTTCCGTCGTAAACCTGCCATAAGTGCTTGCCATCCTGGAGCCTACCACTGCAACATTGATGTCCTGATTGGACAGTGTTCCCCTGACGTACAGAATGGGTGGGAAATCGTATATATTCAAAAGCAGCCTGGGGTAAGAGGGAGAATCGGATGTGATTATTGAGATATTCAACTTGTCGGCCAGTTCAAGTTCCTTTTCGACAGTTGCCCAGTTGTCGAAGTTCTTTATGTCACGGGCTGTTTTGCGCGTAATGCGGTCTATTTGTTGCAGGGATGCCAGGGGAGCGTCAAAGACAGCCCGTGGGGAACCAAACGCCTTTACAAGATTGTTGAACCTGACATTTCCCACTTTTTCCACAAACTTCAGGGCAAGCCAGTATTTTAGATCATTATGCGTCATTGATGCACTCTTAAAAAGT
>JAFDAR010000135.1 GCA_019313735.1 Deltaproteobacteria bacterium
TTATTCGTTTAATCTCTTTCATTTCTCAGTTTTTCCATGACAACTTTTTTCATAAGATCTATGGGGGGCCGCAGACCTGTCCATATTTTTATCTGTTCCGCTCCCTGATGGACAAACATTGAAACACCTGTGATGGGCGAACACCCGGCCTCCCCGGCGTCTTTCAAAAGCTTTGTTTTCAGGGGATTATAAATAATGTCCATAACCCATCTGAAATTCTGGAGTACATCCCTGCTTACAGGCGATTTTCCCATGTCGGGAAACATGCCAACCGGAGTTGTATTGATCAGGCAGTCCCCCTTTATTTTTCCAATTTCTGTGAGGGGATAGAAGTCGCATCCAAACTCTCTTGCCACTTCTTTTCCTTTTATTGTCGTTCTGTTTAAAACGATCGGGTGTCCACCTTCTTCAAGGATGCCAAAGATAGCAGCCCTTGCGGCTCCTCCCGCACCCAGGATGGCAAATACCTTTCCTTTAATTTCCATTGATTCTCTCAGGGCGAGGATGAGGCCCGTCCAGTCGGTGTTGTCCCCCATGAGTTTACCGTTGGAACAGGTTATGGTGTTTACCGCGCCGATCCTGACGGAACTGTCACTGCTTTCATCAAGGTGTTCCATAACAGTGGTTTTATGAGGAATCGTTATGCTTGCTCCGTGGATATTCGACTTTTTAATCTCCGTCAGGATATCCCGGGCTTTCTCCGCGCGTATTGCCACATAGCGGGCGTCGATGTTCATTTTTTCGAATGCCGCGTTATGCATCAGGGGTGAAAGACTGTGTTCCACCGGGTTGCCGAAGACGGCAAATGTCTTTGAATTATTTTTCATCCTTTAAAATCCTGAAGATTTCTCTCATCTCTTCAACAGTTAACTGACCTGGGGCGGATTCCGCCTCCCTTTCAAGAGAAGCAAAGCTCAGATATGAACCCAGATAAGGCGCCATAATCCTGCTTATCTTTCCTTTCTCTCCCATGCAAAAGGCGATAATTTTTCGGTTCGTTTTTTTTGCGTAACTGATCAGTTTCAATATCTTCAAATTATCCTCAGAGGAGTTGGCAAAGGTAACGATCTTCACAATATGTGCTCCTCTGCCGGCACATTCATTGAATATGTTCTGCAGTTTGCTCTCCGACGGAGTCCCGTTAAAATCGTGATGGGAGACAATCAATTTCGTTCGGTCTCCATGTTTTTTTATGTTTTCTAAAAGCTTTCTCGTAAAGGTTTCATCTGTGCTCAGCTCTATATCAATAAAGTCGGCTCTTAAGGTGACTGCCTCGCGCAGGAGAGATAACCTTCCTTCTTCATCACCTTCGAAATGTCCCCCTTCGCTTTTCTTGCGCGCCGTTACAAGAATCTTGCCGGTTTTCGCGGAAAGAAGCTTTCCTAAATTCGCATTCCTGATGAAGTCGATTCGCAGTTCCACAACGTCGGCCAAGGGGAAACACCTATCCATTTGTTCCACTGCCTCTTCATTCGTTGTCGCGACAACGGGTATGCAGATCATGATTTGGTGTCTCCCATCGGATAAGAGCCGAGTATTTTAACGAATGTGGATTGACCTTGAAGATCTTTTAGACATTCTTTTATTTTTTCTTCTTCTACATGCCCGTTGAAATCGACAAAGAATAAATATTCCCACATCCTCTCTCTAATGGGGTAAGATTCTATCTTTACCAGATTGATCTCCTTTCCGGCAAAGGGTTCTAATGAATGACACAGTGCTCCCGGCATATGTCGGCAACCAAAGAAGATAGAAGTTTTATCCCTGCCCGTTCGTTTGTTTTCCCCTCTGCCGATAACGAGGAACCGGGTCACGTTTGACGGATGATCTTCTATCCCCTCCGAGATAATATTGAGTCCGTAGATGGAAGCGGCGTTGCTGCTCCCGATGGCAGCGCCTTCACCATCTTCCAGAACCTTTTGAGCGGCCTTTGCCGTGCTTTCCATTCCATGGAGGGGGCAGCCTGGCAGATTCTTCCTGAGCCATTCCTGACACTGCGCCAGGGCCTGGGGGTGAGAATAAACCCTCTTTATTTCGTCCAGACCATTTCTGGTGGATAACAAGGAATGATTGATCCGAAGAAAAACCTCTGATAGAATACTCAGTGGTGTTGAAGTCAATCTGTCCAGTGTCATCTTGACAGTCCCCTCAAGAGAGTTTTCCACAGGGACAACGCCCCAGCTTGCCCTTCTTCTCTCTATCTGGTCAAAGACATCGAATATAGTTGACTGAGGGGAGAAGGAAGCGCTTTTCCCGAAATGAGACACAGCCGCCGCATGGGTGAATGATGCCTCCGGCCCCAGGTAAGCTACCGATACAGGAGTCTGGAGGACTCTTGATGCGGACAGAATCTCGGTGAATATCTCTTTCAAAGATCCTTCCGGCAGCGGGCCTTCGTTGATCTCATTCAGATAATGGTAAACCCTGTTTTCCTGTGAGGGATCGTAGATGTTCAAACCTTGACTTTTTTTGATTTTCCCGATTTCCAGTGATATTCGGGCCCGCTCATTTAGAAGATCGACGATCTTTTCATCCCTGTTTTTTAATCTATCCCTCAGTTCTTTCAGTGATTCCCGTGTCATTTTCTCAACTCCTCAATGGTTTCACAAATAAGCGCCTCTTCTACAGAGCCGTTGATAAAGGGCATCCCGATCTTTTTCAGCAATACGAAGTGGATAGTGTCACCCCTCTTCTTTTTATCTGTCCTGGTTTTTGAGAGCACCCCTTCCGTCCTGATTGATTCGGGGATATGATCAAGGAGATCTGCCGATACAATAAGATGTTCTATCCTGTCCCGGTCTTCAGATGAAAGATGATCCAGCTTTTCCGATATTCTGGCAGATGCAATCATGCCTACGGATATGGCATTCCCGTGGGAAATCTTATACCCTGACTCTGCTTCGACGGCGTGTCCTATTGTATGCCCGAAATTGAGAATACGGCGCACACCCATATCCCTCTCATCAATCTCTACAATCCCCTTTTTTATTTTGCATGATCGTCCGACAATCGTTTTCAGAAGATCAGGATCCCGCTTCCTGATTCTATCAGTTTCCCTTTCCAGCAGATTAAAAAGTTCTATATCATCAATAATGCCGTACTTTACAATTTCTGACAGGCCATTGTTGAATTCTCCGTCCGGAAGGGTATTCAGAAACTGAAGATCTATAAAGACCATCTTTGGCTGAAAAAATGTCCCCAGCAGGTTTTTACCCTCCGGAAGATCGATTCCTGTTTTGCCACCAATACCGCTGTCCACCTGGGCAAGCAGGCTCGTCGGTATCTGGATGTAAGGTATGGACCTCATATATATGGAAGCGATAAAACCGGTTATATCACCGGTGACACCTCCACCCAGCGCGATCAGCGCGGAACTTCTGTCCACACCAAGGTTGACCAGATTCTTTGCGATGGTGAGGATCGTGCTGATATTTTTGGAGGATTCTCCCGCAGGGAACTCAATCAGATCAACGTCAATGCCCATATTCCTCAGTACCGCAAGGAATT
>JAFDAR010000136.1 GCA_019313735.1 Deltaproteobacteria bacterium
CCGCGGAGGGTATGCCGACAAGTCGGAGCATATCGCGAGCACGGTCCATCGCGTCTTTTCTTGAAAGTCCTTCATGGAGTCTTATCACTTCAGAGATCTGATCCCCCACTTTCAATACGGGGTTGAGCGAGTTCATCGGTTCCTGGAATATCATGGATATGTCGCTTCCACGAAGTCTTCGCATCTCATTTTCGTCAAGGCTGAGCAGATCAATGCCTTTGAAATTTATCTGTCCGGACACAATTCGACCAGGTGGGTCTTGTATAAGTCTCATTATAGAGAGGGCAAGCACCGTCTTGCCGCACCCTGATTCGCCGACGATGCCAAGGGTGTCTCCCCTGTCGATGGAGATATCCACCCCGTCAACGGCTCTCACAGTGCCGTTTCTCGTTTCAAAATGTGTCTTCAGGCCTTTTACTTCAAGGATTTGCATTGGAAGACCGGCTCCTGTCCATAAGGAATTGTACGAGAAGCCTCACGCCTACACCGGACGCGCCCCTGGGGATGTAAGGTTTATCTTTTGACAGTAGCGCGGGACCGGCGATGTCCAAGTGCACCCAGGGATAATCGCCCGTGAATCTCTTGAGCAGAAGAGCCGCGGTTATTGTGCCTCCCGCTCTTCCACCGATATTCTGGATATCTGCCACGTCACTCTTTATCAGCTCGTCATATTCGTGCCACAGGGGGAGTTCCCATACCGTCTCGCCTGTGACATCCGAGGCATTGCGTATCTTTTCCTTCAGGTCACCATCTGTTCCAAGCATACCTGTAATGTAATCGCCCAACGCTATCACGCATGCTCCCGTCAGTGTGGCGAGGTCTATTATTGCTGCCGGCTTGTATCTTCCCGCAAATGTAAGCGCGTCTGCCAGAATCAAGCGCCCCTCGGCATCGGTATTTTTGATTTCTATAGTGATGCCTGACATGCTTTTCAATATGTCTCCCGGTTTGTATGCCTTTCCGCCTGGGAGGTTTTCCGTGGCAGGAATTATGCCCACAACATTGAGTGGTATTTTCAGTTCAGCAGCGGCCTTGATTGTGCCAACCACTGCAGCGCCGCCGGACATATCCGATTTCATTTCGTCCATTTTTTCGGAAGGTTTTATGGAGATTCCTCCGCTGTCGAAGGTGACTCCCTTGCCGACCAAGACTATTGGTTTGTCGTTTTTACTGCCTCCGTTGTATTCCAGTATTATCAGTTTTGCCTCTTCGGCGCTGCCCCTTGCCACGCCGAGCAGCGCATTCATGCCTAGCTCTTTCATTGCAGCCTCATCCAACACCTCGAATTTGAGGTTTCCATCCTTCGCGACATCACGGGCCCTGTCCGCCAGGATTGTCGGTGTCATATCGTTGGATGGCGTGGAGACAAGATCTCTCGCGCAGTAGACTGCCCGGGAGACAATCTCCGCTGTCTTTGCGCCGTCCTTTACATCTTCCAACAATCCGGGTTTTTCTTCTACTATAGTAAACTTGCTTATTTCGCCCTTTTTGTCCTCTTCGAGGGTTTTATAGGGCGTGAACCGGTATAGACCCAGCATTGCGCCTTCAACGGCGGCCTGTGCTGTCTCTCTGACAGAGAATTCCGACTCGCCGAAATCAAGGGATACGGCCAGCTGTGTTATGTTGAGATCCCTTATCTTTTGGCATGCCTTTGAAAATACCCCTCTTAATTTTTCAAGGTTGAATTCCTTCTTTTTACCCAGGCCCGCAATCATTATCCTCCTGCCGCGGAGCAATCCTCTGGTGTATACAACCGAAGAGCTGTAAAGTTTTCCTTCAAAATCTCTCTTCTCAATCAGTTCAGAGATAAGACCGTTGCACTTTTCGTCAAGGAGACGAGCCGCTCCTGTCGGCACTTGATTGTCCTCAAAATGCCCCACAAGCAGTATCTCGCAATCGAAATTTGTAAGAGCTGCTGTTTTTACAGTAATATTCATGTGTACCTCCTAAAATTGTTGTATTCTCCGGGGAAAATAGCACATGGGCGTGAAATGTCAATGTGCCAGATTCCTTTATTCTCAATCCCGATGGTATCCGGCGGGACATTTTTTTGCGCAGATGTCAATCTTTTGTGTGTGCGTCTTCAAGGGTTTTGGGATGTTTGCCTATGGAGTCTATTTCTTCATTGATCTTCCCGGCCATTTCACTACCGGGTGGAAAGAACGTCTGGGCTGCCTTGAAATGAAAAAGCGCGCTCTCGATACGTTGTTTCTTTTTAAAAAAGATACCGAAATTGTAGTGGGATTCTCCAAGCATATCGATCTTCCCATAAAGCATTGCCAGATTGTAATATATAAGGATGTCATCCGGGTTTTTCTTCAGAAATTCTTCATAAAACCTGAGAGAGGTTCTGTAATCTCCGGTGGTTTCGTATGATCTTCCCAGGTAAAAAATAGTGCTGGAATCTTTCTCGTCTATGGAATGAGCCCTTTGCAGGGCCTCTATAGCGGTGGTCGTATTCCCAAGGTTAAAGTAGCTGATGCCCAGATCGCGGAGAATATCGGCATCATCAGGGGACAACGATAGCGCCCTGCGAAAATTAGCAAAGGATTCCATCGTCTTGCCCAGCTTTCCCTGAATGACCGCGAGTCCATACATGGCATCCGGATTGTTGGGATCTTTTTTCAACACATTCTGGAAATATCTGAGACTTGAGTTGAGGTTTTTTCTGCCAATGACCAGGATGGTTTTTATCCTTCCCAGACCTCCTATTATGTCTTCAGCGCCTCCCTTTGTGTATCTTGTCTGAAGCAGACCATCCAGATATATTATCCTGTCTCCTGTGCCGGGATGGGTCAGAAAATAGGAGGGGACGGAACTTGAAAAAAATTCATATTTTCTCATAATCTTCAGAAAGTCCAGCATGCCCTTGCCGTTATATCCGGTTTCCACAAGGTATAACATCCCGAGACGGTCGGCTTCTTCCTCGTGTTGTCTGCTGTACTTGAGATTGAGAGTCGTCGCCGTCGCCATGGAAAAACTCGCAGCTGCTGCGGTCAGCTCGCCACCGCCCCCGAGGAAGGCTCCGGCCAGGATCGCCGCAATGGTCGCGATGTTTATCTTCTTTGATTTCTCAATGGTTTGCGCTATGTGTCTTGCTTTTATGTGTCCTATCTCATGTGCCAGCACTCCGGCAAGCTGACTTTCGTTTTCGGTAAGTTCTATAAGGCCGCTGTAAACATACACATAACCTCCCGGGGTCGCGAAGGCATTAATCCCGGGACTGTCAATTATGGAAAAAGTAAAGTCGAAAAGGGGCTTTTTACCTTGCGAGAGTAAGAGATGCCCTATCCTATCGATATATTCATTTGCTTCTGGATCTTTTACGAAAACGCCTCTGTCCTTCAGCTTTTCATAGAATTCTTTTCCCAGTTTTTTCTCATCTTCTATAGTGAAAGAAGCGAAGACCGTTCCTGCTGATACGAGAATGTACAGGAGGGTGATGACAATGGCGGATATTTTTATTATGTTGTGGCGAGTGTCTGATTTCATAATATTT
>JAFDAR010000137.1 GCA_019313735.1 Deltaproteobacteria bacterium
CCTACACTCTTGACAAATAGAAAGGTATATGACTTTCACGCATCATTTTTTATTCCTATCAACAGTTTGATTTATGGCCGGACAATATTTTAATAGAAATGTCGCATGGCAATTCTTTAAAGATTATGAGGTGGTAGATTCTCTATTGTAGAGAAGAAATTAAAACTGTGAAGAGTGTAGGTTTGACCTCACGAGAACCCATATAAGGAGGATTTGGTTATGACAGAAGCATCACAACTCGCGCTTCAGGGCCTGAGAGATCTTTCCACCATTAAGTGGTACGTTATACCTATGCTTGCCTTTGTCTTTTACATCTACACCTTTGAGATGAAGAAATCGCTGGCATCGGGAAACTGGAATGCCGTTTTTGCCGGGTTGACGGTCTTCGGCATGGATTTCATCAACGAAACCTGGAACGGATGGGTATTCCATCTGACGCAACGTGCCGCTTTCTGGACGACACCAGGTGATACGGCACTGAGGACCATGGTCGGGTGGAATATAGAGATCATGTTCATGTTCGCCATCTCGGGAATCATCTTCTACAACACCCTTTTTGAGGACAGGCGCATAAAGATAATAGGAATCCCAAACTGGTGGTTCTGGGCCATTGTGTATTCGGCCTTCTGTGTCTTTGTGGAGGTGCTTTTGAACATGGGAGGCCATCTTGTTTGGGAATATCCCTGGTGGTACAGGTCATTCGGCGGCATCTGGCTGATTTTCATCTTTGGTTACTTCTCCTTCTACGTGGCTGCAGTTATTGTTATCAGCCTGAGAACAATCAAGGCAAAAGTCACAATGGTGAGCATCATCTATGCCATTGCTATCATCGCGAACATAATCTGCATAGGTTTTCTCGGGTGGGTTTATTGAAAGAGGGGGGGCGGGGACACAATGAGCACCCCCTCCCGCTGCTTGTGAGAAAACAGGGTTCGTCTCGAATTAATTGCACAAAGATAAGGGAGGAACATCATGGATATTCAGATGCTAACCAGATTTTTTATGTGGTGCACAATTCTGAATGGAGGGTTATTGCTCCTTTCATTCTTGTTCTGCACATTTTCCGGTGATTGGGTGTACCGAATGCACAGCAAATGGTTTCCCATGCCCCGGGAAACATTCAACGTGGTGATCTACTCGTTCCTCGGGTTATTCAAGATCGTCTTTCTGGTTTTCAATGTCGTACCCTGGGTGGCGCTGCTGATCATCGGATAAAAGAATTAACGGGGTCAGAATTAACGGGGTCAAACCTACACTCTTGACAAATAGAAAGGCATAGTATATGGCTTTCACGCATCATTTTTTATTCCTATCAGCAGTTTGATTTATGGCCGGACAATATTTTAATAGAAATGTCGCATGGCAATTTTTTAAAGATTATGAGGTGGTAGATTCTCTATTGTAGAGAAGAAATTAAAACTGTGAAGAGTTTGGGAGCTGCCCTTTGACTCACAGAAACAATTGTGCAGGATAGTTGAGTGGAATCTGTCTTTCTTCAAAACCAGGCGGTAAAAGCCTTCCTTCTCTATCTCATTCAGTATGGCAATGGCCTTCTTGTTCAATACAAAGGAGTCAGGGTAAATTACACCCGGAAGATTAATCATTTTGCCCTTTTCTTTATACCCATGTACTTGGACAGGGTATTTGCCCTTGAGAACTCCCTTGAACTATTTGTTTTTGGTTCTTTTTTGGCAATATCGACACTTGCCATTTATGTAAAACCCGTTCGTGACAGGGTGCCCTTCATTGCCACCATGTTCGGTTCTTTTGACCGTCCCGAGGACAGGCCCCGCACTCTGCTATGGCTTTCCACTCAGATTACCGCTGGTTTTCTCATCGTTATTCCCATGGTTATCCTCTTCGCCCGCTGGGGTCTTCTCGACCTCATTCTGATTCCCATTTTAATCAACGGGATCGGTGACGGCCTCGCCGAACCGGTGGGCGTGAGGTTCGGGAAACATACCTACGAGGCCTATGCCCTCTTTACCGACAAAAGATATGTACGGAGTCTTGAGGGAAGCGCCTGCGTTTTTATTACCAGTATTCTTGTCGTGGCCTTCCATTATGCCTGTTTTTCGCAGCCCCAATTCATTGCAGCAATAATAGCCGTTCCCATACTCATGACACTGGGCGAGGCGTTCGCTCCCCATACCTGGGACACGCCCTTTCTCTTTTTCATCGGCTATATGTCCCTGTTTTTCATTGCCCTCATTTGACCCCATGCACAGGTTTGACCCCATGCACAAAGCAACGAGGTTCTACATATTAAGTGCCTTGTGATAATGAACACATTCTCGGTACACTTTCAAGAATAACAATTGAATTTAATTAAATATTGGTGTATCGATTCACTAAATCAGTTGTTTAGCTGGTAAGGAATTAGGGGGACATTTATACCTATTTTTGAATTAAGTCCCCCTAATTCCCGCGGCAAGATGGAAGCCCTGAAATACACCAGTTCATGTAAGGGCCAATGGGAAAAGGAGCATTATAAATGGACAACAGCATAAAGGGCGTCGAAGATCTGAGCCATGAAGATATGGCGCGACTCATGCTGGACATGTTTCACCGCACCATGGTTCATCACACCCTCTGGTTCAGGGAGGTGGAACACCAGATGGGATTCAAGAAGGCGCTGGACATAATGAAGTCGGCGTACAACAACAGCTATGATGTGCAGATGAAAAGGCTTTCGCGTGTCCTGGGTTTTGAGATGAAAGACGGGATACCCGGACCGCTGCTTGATATGTCGAGGGAAAAGCTTCTTGAACTGATGGGGAGCCTCGGCACAAACTGGATCGCGGGTGACGGCATCTGGTTCCAGGCTGTTGAATCCGCGTGTGGGATGAATGACGCCAAGCGTTGCAACGATTCCTGCTGGACGCGATTTTCTCCATTCGAGGCCTGGTCCATCAAGGAGTTTCTGAAATTGCCCGAGCACGCGGGTATGGAAGGACTGAAAACGGCGCTGAAGTTCCGGATGTACGCGAGTGTAAACGTGCAGACCATAATTGAGGAAGGTTCGGACAGCATCGTCTTCCAGATGAACGACTGCCGTGTTCAGTCGGCACGGAAACGCAGAGGGCTTGACGATTATCCATGCAAGTCCGCCGGCCTTGTAGAATACAGCCGTTTCGCGGAAGGCATTGATTCAGAGATACAAACCGAGTGCATCGGGTGCCCGCCTGACACCCATCCGGAAGAGTGGTTTTGTGCCTGGCGATTTACGATTCCGGAAAAGTATTAGAAACCGCCTGAAAGAGGAAAACAGTATGAAACAGCAAGACAAGTTTGAAGAGGTCCTTACCGGGGCATACAGAAGGATGCATCTCTATACCTGAGCTGAGGCTGCCCTGCAGGGTCTGCAGGATATGTGGGATCTTCCCAAAGATGCTTATTCGTGGGCAACAGCCGGGTACATGGGTGCCATATTGACAAAACAGACAACCTGCGGTCTTTTGATAGGAAGCAGCGTGGCCATCGGACTTAAATGCGGGAATGGCAGGGCCGGGGTGCCGGAGGAACACGCGTCCGACCGGGACAGGGTCATTGTGGCGGTGGAAGGCCTCTACCGTGATTTTCTGGAAAGATTCGGAAGCACGGACTGTTATACTCTGTGCGGATGCGACTACTCCGATCCTGAAGACCTTGCGCGCCATATTCGGTGTAAAGGATGGAAGACTACCTGTGACATCTTTCTCAAGTTCGTTATGAAAAAATGCGTTGAGATGGCACAGGAGAATCAGATCTGACACGGCGGCGAGGGGATACGCCACCTCTGTCAGTGACGCTCAGATAAGCATTCCACCGTCGCACGCTATACATGTTCCCGTGGTAAAGGATGCGGCATCGGACACAAGATATAATACCGCTCCCGCCATCTCCGTTGGCTGCGCGTGCCTGTTCATAGGTATTTTGCCTATAGCGTATTTATAGATATCATCATTTGATAACAGCGCCGCAGAAAATTTTGTCTCTGTAAGTCCGGGAAGAAGCGCGTTTACCCTGATATTTGAACTCGCGAGTTCCTGGGCGTAGGCCTTTGTCATACTGATTAGCCCGGCTTTTGTAATAGAATAGATGCCTTGGAAAAGCGCGGGGCTTATACCGTTTACCGATGACACGTTTACTATGGACCCGCCCCCGGTCTCGGTCATAAGCTTTGCGGCGTGCTGTATCATAAAGAAGGGCCCCTTGAGATTTACATCGTTGGTCTTATCCCATATACCCTCATCGGCCCCCAGCATATCGCCGAAGTAGGGGTTGGTCGCGGCATTATTTACAAGGATATCCAGCCTGCCGAATCTGTCCTTTAACTCCTTGAAAAGGTCTCCTATCTGATCCTGCTTTCCCATGTGGCATACAACGGGCACGGCGACCCCTCCGGCCTTTTCGATTTTGTCCGCTACATCCTTGAGCACGTCCAGCTTTCTGCTGACAAGGACAACCTGCGCGCCGTATTCCGCCAGCGTCATGGCGATTGCCTCACCGATACCCCTGCTCGCGCCCGTCACCAGGGCAATCTTTCCATCCAGAGAAAAATTAACTGTCTTCATTCGGTCCCTCCATTCTTCGCTAAGAATTTTATGTCCATCCTCCCGGTTCATCGCCGGGTTTATGCCTTTCTGCTTGACAAATATATCATTTACTGGACAATTGCAATGCGATGGGGAAAATAGGGGCACTATTATGACAAAGGGTAGAGACAATATGGACAAGAGACTTGAAGCGCTGGCTCTGAAGTATGGCCTGTCTATGGATCTTCTGCGGGAATACCG
>JAFDAR010000138.1 GCA_019313735.1 Deltaproteobacteria bacterium
ATGATGTTAAAAAATTTGTTTCTACAACGGTTGATAAATTTGGTCTGGTTGATATGCTGGTAAATAATGCGGGCAGTGCTCCTGCCGGGGAATTCTTAAAGATAAAAGATGAAGAATGGACTAATGCGTGGACCCTGAAATTTTTGGGGTATGTTCGTTTATCTCGTGAGGTCTTTCCACACATGCGGATCCGAAAATATGGATGTATTATTAATATTATCGGAAATGCAGGCAAACAGCCAATGAAAAACTATATGGCAGGGGGGCATATCAATGCCGCATTGCTGAATTTCACAAAAATGCTGGCAGATGAAGGAAAGGAATATGGTATCAGGGTAAACGGTATTTCGCCCGGCCCGACCAAAACAGAGAGATGGAATGATCTGGTCCTTAAGATGTCGGAAGCGGCCGGCAAAGATCCTGTTGAATGGGAAAAGGAATTTTTGATGACATTTCCATTGAGGCGTCTTGCAGAGCCCGATGAAATTGCAAATCTGGCGGCATTCCTGGCCTCTAACAAGGCATGTTATGTACATGGCACAGTAGTTACGATAGACGGCGGCTTGACAAAGTGCATTTAAATAAAAGAGTCTCTGTCCTGGCTGTTAATGTGGGGTTTTATGCTCGACATTCTAATAATGAATGTCATCTCCTCTAAATTTTTACAGTGCGGATCAATAGTGCATGTATAACGAAAGCAAAAAAGTCGGCTTTATTGGTCTCGGGGCCATGGGTTTTGGTATTGCCTGCAACATTGTCAAGTCCGGGTTTTCTACAACCGTTTACGATATAGATGAGAAAAAAATACATGCGGTTGCGGATACGGGCGCTATGGTTTCTGAATCGATAAAATCTCTTGGCTGTAATAGCGATGTAGTAATAACCATGCTTCCCGATGAAGGCGCTGTAGAAAAGGTGTATCTTGGCGAGGGTTTCCTTGGGGGAGCGGTTAAGAACGGCAGCATCCTGATTGATATGGGGACAACCTCAACGGGGCTTCTTGATAAAATAAGTAGACAGTATGAAAACAAGGAGATAAAGCTGTTGGGGGCGCCTGTAAGCGGAGGGGCCATAGGCGCCACGGAGGCCACGCTTACTATAATGGTCGGTGGTGACAGGGATGCTTTTGACAAATGCCAGGGTATTTTACAGTCAATGGGGAAGAAAGTGGTCTATGCAGGGCCCCTGGGGTCTGCAACCGTAGTCAAACTGGTGAATAACCTCCTTCTTTTCGTAAAATGTGCGGCCATTGCCGAAGGGTTTGTTCTGGGAGTCAGAGCCGGTGTATCCACAGATGTCCTTTATGATCTTATTTCATCCAGCAGCGGCACAGACTGGGCCCTTGAGACAATATTTTCCAGGTACGCCTTTTGCGGCAAATTCACACCGCCCAGTTTCGCACTTGCTGGCGTGCTTAAAGATTTAGGCCTTGCGCGGAAAATGGCAAGAGAATTAAATGTTCCCACCGTGCTGGCGGACCTTAGCTATCAGCTATTTGAAAAGGCGGTTGATTCCGGAAAAGGTGATATGGATTTTTCCGCTATTATATCTGTTCTTGAAGAGGAAACAGGGGTGAAAGTGAGATTTGGCGATCTAAAATAAGCGAATTCTCAGAGTTGATTCCTACTGTCCGAAAAATGAAAAAGGGCTTTTTTCTTGTCAAGATGTTGAATGCATGTCATAAGATACTAACTCGTCATATGTTAAGGAATTAAATTAAAGGAGACAAAAGAGAACAATGAGCACGGACAGTCCCCTAAAAGACAAAATCATCCTGGTGGTCGATGATGAACCGGATATCCTTGAAACCGTGGCGGAAGAACTCGACATGTGCCTGCTCCACAAGGCCGATAATTATAATACTGCCATTCAATCCCTGATTAGTTACACCTATGATATTGTTATCCTTGATATTATGGGTGTCAATGGTTTTGAACTTTTGAAAACCTCTGTCGAAAGAGGATTTCCCACGGTTATGCTGACAGCCCACGCTTTGACGCCGGATGCCTTGAGGAAATCGATAAAACTGGGAGCTGTTACATTCCTGCCCAAGGACAAAATGCCGGAACTCAGATCCTACCTCGAAGATGTGGTTTTAGGGGAAGGTAAACCGATCTGGCAGAAGCTTTTCGATAAAATGGGCGAATACTTCAACAAGCGGTTTGGCCCTGATTGGAAAGAAAAAGACAAATTTTTTAAAGACTTTGAAGAAGATCTGAAACAGAACTCACAATAATCAACCCGCGCTCAACAATCAAGAACCCTTAAATAGATCAGGGAGGCTTAACCTGCCGGGAGGAATTACTTCCGCTTGTCCATTTCCCGTTCATCCGAAACCCCGGGGCTTTCTTCCACACAGTCACTGAAAGTTATTTCATCAAAATTCAGAAGTGTAGCCTTCCTGAGGGCTTGGCGAAGGTTTTCTGTTTTTGACCGTGCCCCTGATGTATCTCTCAGGGTCAAGGTCAGTCTGTCGGCCCCTTTTTCTGAACGGATTGTAAGACTGAAAGCGGTTCCTATCCCGTGCTCCTCTATAATGCTCTTGATCTGTGAGGGGTATAGTTTGACCCCCTTTACCTTGAGCATCTCGTCTGTCCGACCTGAGATACCCCTGGGCATTGTCATGTACCTGCCGCATTTGCAGGGAGTTTCCACCAGTTCTGCAAGATCACCCGTTCTGTATCGAAGGAGGGGCTGGGCCTCCTTTTTCATATGTGTCAGCACCAGTTCGCCAATGTGCCCGTTTTCAAGTGTCTTTCCTGTCTCTGGATCGATGATCTCGGCATAAACAAATTCATCCATGATGTGAAGCCCTGTTTCCATGGCGCAGTTGCGGGCAATAGGAATACATTCGCTCATGCTGTATGAGTCGATGATAACCAGGTCCTGGCCCAAGGCCTGACGGATCCTGTCCTTATAGGCCGGCACTGAGGTCAGAGGCTCGCCTCCGGCAAAGAGAATCCTGATCCTGTTCATGCCCGAGGAGGCAAGTTTAAGGGCAAAGCTCGGGTTAGCCACGAGCATGGTAACATTATGCCGGTTGATGATATCCACTGCCCTGGATGTCTCGCCGGGCCCTAAGGGTATAACCTTTGCGCCATAAGTCTCAAGCTGGCCCTGGTAGAACAGCCCTGCAATGAAGAGGTGGTAGCCAAAGGTAACGGCGCAGACATCCTTGGGGGTAACCCCTGCTGCCTCCAGCGATCGATGACAGACCTGATACATAAATTCCAGGTCATTGGCAGTGTGAAAGATGGGCAACAGATGATCTCCGGAAGGTGTGAGATTTATTCGAACAACACCGGGGGGAAAGAAAGAACCATAAGGGGGATTGTTCCGGTCCATCTCTTTCACAAATTCTCCGTGTGTGGTAAACGGGACACCTTCAAAGTCTTTTAGAGAAAGGATGTCCCGGGGGCCAAGGCCTGCCTCGTCCATTTTTTTGCGATAAAAATCAAGCGTATATAGATAACCAAGCTGTCT
>JAFDAR010000139.1 GCA_019313735.1 Deltaproteobacteria bacterium
TTGAGCTGAAAAAGGTGGCAGGCGATCAGAGTCGCAGCCTATACGACATCAACAAGGATGTCTATAGTCTGCTGCGCTACGGTGTGAAGGTAAGTCCAGAGGCAGGCGAGAATATGGAGACCGTCTGGCTTATTGACTGGAAAAATTCCGGAAACAACCACTTCGCTATCGCTGAGGAGGTCACGGTGTTGGGCGAACATACAAAGCGCCCCGATATTGTGCTCTACGTAAATGGCATCGGGGTAGGGGTGCTCGAATTCAAGCGTTCCACCGTTTCGGTCAGTGAGGGAATCCGCCAGAATCTTGACAACCAGAAAAGCATCTTTATCCGCCCTTTTTTCACCACAATACAGCTCATCATGGCGGGCAACGATACCCAGGGGTTACACTACGCCACCATCGAAACCCCTGAGAAATATTACCTCACCTGGAAAGAAGAGAGTGATGTAGGGAATCTCCTTGATCGCAACCTAATGCAGCTCTGCAATAAAGAGCGACTGCTGGATATCATTCACAACTTCATCGTCTTTGATGCAGGTGTCAAAAAGATCTCCCGCCACAACCAGTATTTCGGTGTAAAAGCAGCGCAACCCTTCATAAAAAAGCGTGAAGGTGGCATCATCTGGCATACGCAGGGCAGCGGTAAGAGCCTGACCATGGTCTGGCTCGCCAAATGGATACGTGAAAACGTGAAAGACGCCAGGGTTCTGATCATCACCGACCGCACCGAACTCGACGAGCAGATTGAACAGGTCTTTACTGGTGTCGACGAAAATATCTACCGCACAAAAAACGGCGCTGACCTGATCAAAAAATTCAATGTTACACATCCATGGCTGATGTGTTCGCTGATCCACAAGTTCGGCCGCAAAGGGAGCATGAGCGATGAACCGGACATGGAAAGCTTCATCAAGGAGGTACGCAAGGCCCTCCCGACCGACTTCAGGGCAAAAGGCGATATCTATGTGTTCGTCGACGAGTGCCACCGCACCCAGTCAGGCAAACTCCACAAAGCCATGAATGAGATCCTGCCAAATGCCCTCTTTATCGGGTTCACAGGCACCCCCCTGCTCAAAAAGGACAAAAAAACCAGCATCGAGATCTTCGGGCCCTACATTCACACCTACAAATACGATGAAGCGGTTGCTGACGGCGTGGTGCTTGATTTACGGTATGAAGCCCGCGACATCAATCAGATTATTACTTCTCAGGAGAGAATTGACAAATGGTTTGACGCTAAAACCAGAGGGCTCAACGATATCGCAAAGGTCCAGCTCAAAAAGCGCTGGGGCACAATGCAAAAGGTTCTTTCCAGCAAATCACGGATGGAGATGATCGTAGATGATATCCTGCTCGATATGGAGATCCGTGATCGGCTGTTAAGCGGACGTGGGAACGCATTACTGGTCACCGGCAGAATCTATGAAGCCTGCACGTGTTATGAGATGTTCGAGAGGACCAGCCTCGCGGGCAAATGCGCAATTGTCACATCCTACAAACCCTCTCCAAACGACATCAAGGGAGAAGAGAGCGGCGAAGGGCTGACCGAGCGGCTTAGGGAGTATGCGATCTATCAGAAAATGCTGGCCGATTACTTCCATCTGCCTCCTGAATAAAAAATAAAAAAGGCGGATGAGTTTGAAAAGGCCGTCAAAAAGAAATTTGTCAAAGAACCAGGCCAGATGAAACTCCTCATCGTGGTGGACAAGCTCCTGACCGGTTTTGATGCACCCCCGGCAACCTACCTTTATATTGACAAGCAGATGCGGGACCATGGCCGCCTCCAGTCTGAACTGTTAGGAATTTCCTAATAGTTGCATCGCGGATCAGTTCACCACTATTATAGATGTTTGCTATGAAAATTTCTAATCGGGGCTAAATGCTTGCTTCTTTGCGGGCAGGAAATAAACAAATTTTCATGGTTTAGATGAGTGACCAGAGGTCTCATGAAATTTTTTAGGAGGCTGTTGCATGAACAATTTGCTATAGACAATGAGGGCAATTGGGCTGCAAAACAGCCTCAATTTAGGGTCAGTTGTCCTAGAAGTGTGGCAGATTGTCCTTATGAGCCAATAAAATTCATTCGTGCAACAGCCTCTTAGGTGTACGTTTATTGTCGGAACTCTTACATCGAAGAGTACAGCCATGAATTAAAAAAAGCAAACAGCTGCCCTTCCCCTGAATTCTCAGGAATTATCAGCCGGTAGGTATTTTCTCCAATGGTTTTACCATCCCATACTGTTACATCCAAAAATGGCACAGTAACTCTCCTACCGTTACATTTTTGGATGGTGCGAAAGGGACAGTAACCATAAATCCAGAGGAACTGAGAATGTACTCTTTCCAGTTACCGGGTGGCGGGAATATCTTTGACTTCGATTTTTTTCGTTGTTCTGTTATTGGGGACTATCATAAAAGTGATAGAGAGGTTATACAAAGGCATACAAAGGATGGAACTGAAAAATGAACTGATTATCGGGTCAATAAAGTAGCAATACTGTCTTGAATCATAAAAAGTATCTGGATTGAATCATACTGAGACTTAAAAATTAAATTCACAAAATATTTCTGTATCTCTCCAGATCATATTATTAAGTAGTTATTAAGTAGTGAGGGGACTCTATGACACAATCGACACTGAACGGTGAAAAAAGTAAAAATAATGGCGCAACACTCGGATTTGAATCAAAACTCTGGGAGGCTGCCGACAAACTCCGCTTAAATATGAACGCAGCGGAGTACAAACACGTCGTTCCGGGCCTGATTTTTCTCAAATTTATCTCAGATTCGTTTGAGGAACACTTTGCGCATTTAAAAACCGAAGTCAGCGATCCTCACAGTGAGGGGTACGTCTCCAAGCCCGAACAACAGTATGCGGTCATGGAAGATCGCGATGAATATCCTGCTGCCAATGTGTTCTGGGTTCCCAAAGAGGCCCGATGGCCATTCATTCAGGCAAATGCAAAATCACAGGAGATTGGCGTTTTGATTGACGATGCGATGGTCACGATTGAGAAATCCAATCCTTCCCTGAAAGGAGTGCTCCCGAAAGACTTCGGATGGGCGAGTCTCAACAAGCAACGCCTCGGCGAGCTGGTAGATCTCATCGGGAGTAGAGCTGTCGGTGATCGCGAGAGCCGTTCTATAAATGTCCTCGGGAGAGTGTACGAATATTACCTCTCACAGTTTGTGAGTGCGGAATGGGAGAAGGGCGGCCAGTTCTACACGCCCCGCTGTGTGCTCAGAACTCTGGTGGCGATGCTCAAGGTTGATATAATAAATAACCTGCCGAGTATAGGATATGAGTGATTCAGAGATGCTTCCTGACAACTATCCGACATTTCTGTCAGATCTAAAGCTACGTATCCGCTCGGCACAGGTTCATGCGGCACTCTCGGTTAACCGGGAGCTTGTTCTGCTCTACTGGCAGATAGGTTAGGAGATCCAGA